>NZ_VPBP01000021.1:0-55413 GCF_013418685.1 Acinetobacter sp. YH12129 | reverse complement strand
GTTAAAATGCTGTGCTGCTTTTCGCACAGACATTTCATCTCGAATCATAATTTCTATGACTTTGTCTTTAAAATCTTTTGAATATCCCATATCTCTATTGTTCTATAGTTTTTAGGATTTGGCTATATTTCCAAACAGGATAAGCACGCACACCGACTGCAATAGGTAAAATAGTTCTAAAACCCCAAGCAAAGCGCATAAATAAAATGGTCAAAATAGGATAACGTTCAATAAACTGGCTCGCACGATCGAATTTTTGTGCAAATTCTGCATTCGACTGGATAAGTTTTTGCCCATAGCGAGCGCCCATTTGATAATAAAACTGATCACCAATAAAACTGCCTAGCATCGCCATCGCAATCAACATTGGAAAATGAAGTATGTGTTGATGGACGGCATAGGCGCCAATCATCAGCACTGTTTCTCCTTCAAACAATGTGCCAATAAAAATCGCAATATAGCCATAGTGCTGAATCAGATCAGTCCAGTTCATATCATTATTTTGAAGCTAAAAAGATAATGTAATCCTGCGACAGCCTATACGCTAGCGCATACCATGACAGGATTTGAATATTTTTGTTATTGTTTATCTAGCGTATTTAAGGTCAGTTTGAAATATCACTCATGTGCATTGAAAACATTTCGTTTCATTCGCTCAATCCACTAAAACTTTTTGGCAACTCACCATAGGAAATTGATGTGCTGGATGTTCAAACATTTCATTTTTCCAAATGTCGAACATTGGTATTTTAACATCGAGTGCTAAAGGCAGTTTTTTCGGATTAAATTGCATGTGCGCTAAGCTTTCGCCCCACGCGATCAGATCCAGATCCAAAGCGATATTATGAGACGGACGAACACGACCTGAGTCTGCTTCCATTTTTTTCAGTAAGGTGCTGATTTCATCTACAGATAAACTGCTTTTCACCAAACAAGCTGCATTCCAATAATCCGCCCCAATGCCATCACGACAAGGAATCACATAAATTTTGGAAAATTCAACATGACCCAAAGCCTGAATTTGACGTAAAGCCTGTTGAAAATGCGGTTTGGGATTGAAATTACTCGCCAGAGCTAGGGCGAAAATCGTTTCGGTGGCGTTCAAGACGAATTCCTACAGAATTGGCTTGCGCGATAATGGCAGGCTTCCGGATGGTAATCATAATAGATTCAATGCTGTCATAGGTAGCGAAAAGTGCATCAATCACCAGTTTTGCTGCATGTTCGATCAATTTAGGTTGAGCAGTTTGAATGACTTTGGCTGATATTTCGCAAATTTCAGCATAATTCAAGGTATCTTCAAGCTCATCTGACTGAGCCGCCTGCGCTAAACTGGTTTGAATATTGAGGTCGAGCATCAAAGGCTGAATAATCTGACGCTCCCAATTGAAACAGCCGACTACAGTTTCAACTTTCAAACCTTCAATGATAATTGCGTCCATTCTTACACTCAAAATAAAATCTTAAACATCGATAAAATCCTCCTGTTTAAGCAAGAGGATTTTATTTATATCTTGCGGCTAAATTATTGCTTCAACAATAAATTAGGATCCATAGTCTGCACCATCTGAATACGCTGGTCTGCATAAATATCGGTATATGGCGCAAGGATGCGCATAAAGCGATCGAAGTACAACATTTGTTTGAATAATAAAGCGAAGTCACGTGGGAAGCGAATACCATGACGCTCTCCGACTTGTACCATATCCATCATGATGTCATTCAAATCGGCAGGATTCGAGGTTAATAACTCTTGCGGATCGGCCAAAAGCACACCGCTAAATAAGCGCTCTAAGTCGGCAGCTAAGACTTGTGTGTCAATTTTGACAGCCGTCATGCCCATTTTCAGCATGTTTTCAGCCATCAAGTTGTAGTCAGTTTTTTGTAGGGCATCCATAAACGCAATACATGCTGTCCACACTTCAGGTTTCAACTGGCCCACGATACCAAAATCGATGAAGGCAACTCGACCATCTTCAAGCAGCATCAGGTTGCCTGCATGTAAGTCTGCATGGAAACTATTACATAACATCAAGCTGCCAAACCATGTATTCATCGCTGTCACCAAAACTTGCGATGGATCTTTAGCGACTTTCTTGACCACATCAAAATCAGTCAATGGTACGCCGTATAAACGTTCCATCGTTAAGACTCGACGCGTTGAATATTGGTGATAAACTTTTGGTGCTGTTGCGGCTTTGTTTTGAGTTACGTTCAGATAATTCACAAAGTCATCAAGATTTTGAGCTTCTTCAATAAAGTCCACTTCACGTACCATTCGAACTTTAATTTCTTCAACAATATCTGCAAGTGAAGCAAATTTGACTTTGGGTACAGCTTTTTCAACCAGTTTAGTAGCCCAATGTAAGACATTTAAATCTGTATAGAGAATCGTCTCGACACCCGGCTTTTGCACCTTGATAACAACATTTTCACCACTGACCAATTTAGCAGCGTGTACCTGTGCAATCGATGCAGAAGCCAAAGGCTTTTCATCAATTGAAGCAAATATTTCATCTAAATTACGGCCAGCAAATTCTGAAGCCAATACCTGCTGCACATAACTAAACGGCAATGACGGTGTCTGATCTAAACAGCCTTGGAACTCTTCGACATATTCACGTGGAAATAAAGAAGGTGTACTTGCAATAAATTGACCTAATTTAATATAGGTTGAACCCAGTGATTCAAAAGTTTCACGCATTAATTTTGCGTTACTTGGTTTTTCAGTTGCATATTTAAAGCCGGCTTTCGCCGCAACGACTGCGGTCTCACCCATTCGGGCAACCGAGCGAATTCCATCTAACCAGATATTGTTTTTCATAATGTCTTAGAAAAAAATAATTAACGTGAGTGTAGCAAAAAAATAAGGGCTTGCTGCTTTATCTTGCCTGACAGATTGGACAATCGGGATCTTTTTCAAAAGCGAGAATTTTTTGCTTCATTGACCGACCATCCCACAACAAAAGCTTTTGTTTCAGTGCTGTCGTCCCTAAACCCAAATAGAGCAAGGCATGATGTGCTTGCAAACTTGCCATAACATTTGGTGTAGTTGCAAGTACACCCGAGTCTGCACAGCGCAAACTTTCATTGGCATGCTGTTCTTTTGGAAATAAACATTCATAACAGGCAGCATCGGCTTCAACCATAAATAACTGTCCTTGAAAGCCAATTGCAGAAGCACTAATCAGCGCCACATTATTTTCCACACAGCTTGCGTTAACCAAATACCGTGTACTGAAATTATCACAACCGTCGAGAACCAAATCTTGCTGTGAAATCAATGCCTTTGCGTTGCTTTCATCTAATTTTGAGGTATAGCTTTGCACTCGGATATGCGGGTTAATCGCTTGTAAGCGTTTAGCCAAAATTTCCGATTTATAAAAACCTACGTCATTTTTGGTATACGCGATTTGTCGTTGTAAATTACTGATTTCAATTCGATCTGCATCGATTAAAGTAATTTGTCCGACGCCTGCACGTGCCAATAATTCGGCTGTGGTACACCCAATTCCACCACACCCTACGATGAGTACATTGGCAAGTTTTAGCTTCTCTTGTGCATCGATGTCCCATCCATCAAGCAATATTTGACGGCTGTATAAATGCATTTCATCATCACTTAATTCAAATTCAGATGTTGATTCATTCGATTTAAACGTAGACAAAGTATTTCCTTATTAAAATTCGTCAAGCATAAAAAATGGGCGAGTTTATATCGCACGCAAAAGATTAAAACACCGATATCCATCAAATGTTGTTCGAGTACAAACCCGAAACAGTGTAAAAATACCCTGCTATTTGAGCAAGACAATATACAGCTTAAAGTTAAAATAAATGCTCTGTAGACATGGCATTTTTCTCAGTTAGCGTATCTTCAATTACACTATTTAAAATACAGTATCTCAGACACCTTAGTACGTAGAAACATCATAGAGGTATAGCGTATACATGTTTTAAAAATAATAAATAAAAAATATAGTTATATTTTTAAACATATTTAGTTGCACTAGGGCTGCTTATATTAGGTTAATTTTAATGATTCTTTTCTACCTTAGCCTCAGAAAATAAAACTTAATCCAAGACATTTTAAGCGTTTATGTATGCAAAGAGATTTAATCCGTAGGTATATGTATGAATTCAGTGAGAATTAAATTGCTGACACAATATGTTCGATAAACTTATGACCTAACACACATTATTCAAATACTTTGTGCTCAGTCATATTTACCCCTTTACCCCAAAGTGATTACTTAAAAGTGGAGAATAAAAATGTCACAAGAATACGTTGAACAAGATCAGCGACAAAAATTATGGGAACTCATTAAAGACGTGCGTTTCACCATGATTAGCCATGTCACTGACAAGCAAGAAATTCATTCTCAACCTATGACTATGCTTAATTCTGATAAGATGAATGAGCATGAAAATATCTATTTTCTTATGAAAGAAAACAATGACCTTGTAGAGGCAGTCAATGCAGGTCGTAATCATCTTGGATTAGCATTCGCTAAACCTTCAGACGATATTTATGTATCAATTAGTGCTCATGGAGAAATCAGTACAGATGCGGCCCTAATCGATAAATTATGGAATCCTTGGGCTGAAAACTGGTTCGATGGCAAGACTGATCCTACTGTTCGCGTTTTGATAGCTAATCCTATTAGTGCAGAATTCTGGAATGTCAAAGACAATAAAGTCACCCATTTATTCAAAGTTTTGAAGGGCAATTTAACGGGTAAAACTCAAGAACTTGATACTGAACATAATACCCTGAACTTAAAATAAATGATTTTATAGATTTGAATGAATGCTTTAATTTTAGGTTAATTTGGATTGTCCCATAGTTAGTCAAGTGCATATATGATCTCGAATGAATGGTTTTACCAGCTCAAACATCAATTTAAAAAAGGCTGCATCAAGCAGCCTTTTTTGCGTATATAAATTGACTCAACTGACCTTTTGAATTAATTGCGCTTTGGCCACTTCTTGTTGCTTCAACAAGTTACGTTGGATTTTTCCACTCGATGTTTTAGGCAACCCATCCACAAATTCAATTTCTTTTGGATAAGCATGCTTGGATAAACGAGATCGTACATAGGCTTGTAGTTTATCCATGAGTTCTGAACTTGCTTGATATTGTGGTTTCAATACCACAAAAGCTTTAACCAATTCAGTTCGCTCAGGATCAGGCTTACCAACAACTGCCGACTCTAAAACCTCTTCACATTCTAATAATGTGCTTTCCACATCGAAAGGCCCAACACGATAGCCTGACGTTGTAATGACATCGTCTGCACGACCTACAAAATCAATGCCGCCTTCTTCGTTTAAACGAACGGTATCACCGGTTAAATAGTAGTTCCCGACAAAGGCTTTACGGTTATTGCCACCATAGCCTGTGAACCACATGAGTGGAGATTGCGACCAGTCTAATGCCAATGTTCCAATGCCACCACGTTCAATTTCTTGATAGTCTTTATTAAGCACCGCGAAACGATGGCCCGGTATAGCAAAACCGGCTGAACCCACTTTTTTGTAGTGTTCTAAAGCATGATGATTTGCAATCACCATGCCGAGTTCCGTTTGTCCATATTGGTCATAAATATTGACGTTTAAGTCGTGATTAAACCATTGAATCACTTCAGGCGTTAGCGGCTCACCTGCGCTACTCACAACCCGTAAATGTGATTTTATGGATGCGTCAAATTTTTCTTTGAAGCCAAAGAACATACGAAAAGCCGTTGGAGAACCGGTCAAATTACTGACTTTATATTTTTTGATGACTTGAAGTGCATGATCAACACTAAAAGCCCGTTCATCCATAATAATGCTGTGTCCTAAACTTAATGGCCCTGCAATTCCATAGTACAAACCATAAGCCCAACCCGGATCTGCCAAATTCCAAAATGAATCTTCTTCACGCAAATCAACTGCATGTGTCATATACCCTTTAAATGCCAACAACGCTTTGTGTGGCACAGGGACAGACTTGGCTAAACCGGTCGTCCCTGAGGTAAACATCATTAAAAATTCATCATCAAATGAACGCGGTACTGAGTTAAATGTGGTGTCATGAAGTTGCAGCTCTGACCAAAAGTCAGGATCTGTCTGAATTGCTTGATCGGCATGTACAGTTAAAATATGCGGTAAATCAATATGATTGAGTTTTGAGCGTTGCTCGGTGTTGGTTACAATCAGCTTTGTTCCCGCTGTTTGCACCCGATGTTCAATCGCTTTGGACTCAAATGCCGTAAACAAAGGCTGATAAATTGCCCCTATACGCCATGTTGCCAATACGGTGATCAACAACTCTGCTGTGCGAGGTAAAAGACCTGCAATGCAATCACCTGCTTTCAGTCCAATGCGTTGATAATAATTTGCCAATTGTGCAGATGCTAAATCTAATTGCTCAAAAGTCCATTGCTCAGATTCACCATTTTTACCTTCCCAGATCAGTGCAGTTCGATTTTGCCCAACATAGCGCCCACAACATTCATCATAAGCATTGATTGATTTTGGCGTACCGACCAATTGTTCTGTAACCATCTTTTCAAAATTAAAATCACGATATGCTTGTTCTAGTGTCTTCATGACGACAATTCCTATCCTGTTCTCTATGATTCAAAGTGCAATACTTTGAGGTTTATTAATCTTGTTGTTGTACCGCTGCGTAACCGTGACGAATCCTTTGCCACATCCGCTTTTACTGCTTTTCTATACACCGATTGCAATGTCGGTTTTTTAGTTTTGAAACTTATACTCTTCGACAATCTATTCGTAAATTACCTATTCTTAGACTGTCTATACCTAGATAACCATGTTTGGATGTGCCCTGCAATTTCCATAACCATCAACGCCATTGCAGGGTTTGAACATCGACTAAAGTCTATTTTTTAACCTTTCACCCTTTGGTGACTTCACGTGCAATCACCAGCCGCTGAATGTCCGATGCACCTTCATAGATTTGACTGACACGCACATCACGATAAATTCGTTCTACTGGGAAATCAGATACATAACCATAGCCCCCATGGATCTGAATCGCATCTGAACACACCCGTTCAGCCATCGTCGATGCAAAAAGTTTCGCCATCGAGGCTTCTTTTAAACATGGAAAACCTGCATCTTTTAACGTCGCTGCATGGAAAATCAATTGGCGAGCCGCCTCAATTTGGGTAGCCATATCCGCGAGGCGAAATGCCACGGCCTGATGCTGTACAATCTCTACGCCGAATGCCTTGCGTTCATTGGCATATTCAACGGCTGCATCTAATGCCGCACGGGCCATACCCACAGACTGTGCTGCAATACCAATTCGACCTGACTCTAAGTTCGATAAGGCAATTTTATAGCCTTCACCCTCTTGACCTAAAAGACTGTCTGTAGGAATACGACAGTCATCTAAAACAATCGTTGCTGTATCGGAACAATGCTGACCCATTTTGTCTTCTAAACGCGTTACGATATAACCCGGCGCATCCGTTGGTACTAAAAAGCACGAAATCCCTTTTTTACCTGCAGACTTATCCGTTACCGCAAAAACCAAGGCTACTTGGGCATGTTTTCCTGTGGTAATAAATTGCTTGGTGCCATTTAACACCCACTCGTCACCATCACGCTCCGCTTTACATTCCAACGCACTCGCATCTGAACCCACTTGTGGTTCTGTTAAGCAAAAACATCCCAACCATTCGCCTGTGGCTAATTTTTTTAAGTATTTTTCTTTTTGTGCTTCTGTACCATAACGCTGCGTGATGCCACATGGCAGTGAGTTTTGTACGCTAACAATTGTGGAAATCGCACCATCGCCAGCAGCAATTTCTTCTAAGGCAACAACCAAAGACACATAGTCTAAACCTGCACCACCCCATTCATCCGAAACCGTCATGCCTAAAGCACCTAGCTCACCAAGTTCCTTTAGCTCTTGTGCAGGAAATGCTGCCGTTTTGTCACGCTCTGCTGCCGTTGGTTTCAGTTTTTCTTGCGAATAGCTTCGCATCATGTCCTGAACCATTTTTTGTTCATCATTTAAAATCATGAGACTTCCTTTTCTAAATCTTTTATAGCGCGTATAGCTTTAAATTTTGGATAACTGCGGAATTAAAAATACTTTGGCTGTATAAAGCAAAGTTGGATACACGACGACGTCATTTGCAACTGTCTGAGGCAGGACGCCATTAATCTCTAATGTTTGTGTAATCTGTAAATCAATAAATACTTGATGACGAGTTTTACAAATGACTATGGTTTTGGTTACTTTTGCCGAAACAAAAGTAACGAGATGAGCTACTGTCAACGAAGTTATTCTCGATCAGACTCCGTCGTAGAAGCCAGAATAAGCAGTTTTAATAAATAACTATTTAGGCTGCATACGAATCGCGCCATCAAGACGAATCACTTCGCCATTGAGATAGGCATTTTCAAAAATATGCGTCACTAATTTTGCAAACTCTTGTGGTTTTGCTAAACGTGGTGGGAAAGGCACCATTTGCCCCAAAGCATCTTGTACATTTTGTGCTAAGCCTTTGAGCATCGGCGTTTCCATAATACCCGGAGCAATGGTCATCACACGGATTGATTCACGTGCAAGCTCACGTGCAAGAGGTAATGTCATTGCAACCACTGCCCCTTTAGATGCTGCATAAGCCGACTGACCAATTTGACCATCGAAAGCCGCAACCGACGCCGTATTCACAATCACGCCACGCTCTTCTTCACCCGCTTTTAATTCATATTTAGCAATCAGTTGTGCCGCATAGCGCAGCATATTGAATGTGCCTGAAACATTAATATTTAATACTTTTTGGAACATCGCCAAATCATGTAATCCGTCACGACCTAAAACTTTTGCAGAGGGTGCGATACCTGCGCAGTTCACTAAGCCATTAAGTTGACCAAATTCCGCTTCAACTTGTGCAAAGAAAGCGCCGACCGCTTGTTCATCGGTAACATCCAATTGAACAAATTTGGCATGATCACCCAGTTGACGTTGCATCGCTTCGCCATGCTCATGATTCATATCCACAATAATCACTTTTGCACCCAGGCCAATCAGATGTGTTGCTGTCGCAGCGCCTAGTCCTGATGCACCACCTGTCACAACAAAAACTTTTCCTTTAATGTCCATAGCATTTCCCTATTTACGATGTCTTGTTTTAAATTCGACTTAAGATGCAGAGTAAACAGAGAATTTATTCAGTACAATTTCCAAATGTTGCATCTTTTCTGATGTATTTGGACAATTCTGAACAAGGACCTATCTGCACAAATGCCGAAGCATGGACTCGAATACAGTAAAGGGACGATTTCTATCGACTTGGTGCATGAAGCATTACACGATGCGCAACAAAAGCACTTTGATATTTCTGCTATTTTACAAAAGGCGGGTATTCCCTCTGAGTTACTGCTATCGCGTAAAACCAGAGTTTCTGTTTCTCAATATGCGGCTTTATGGACTCATCTTGCAGATGTGATGGATGATGAATTTTTTGGCATGGATCGGCATGCCATGCGACGTGGTAGTTTTAAACTACTTTCGAAAATGGTCATGCACAACAGCACCTTGGGGGATGCACTTAAGCAAATCCTACAATTTTTAAATCTGGTTTTAGATGACTTGCATAGTGATTTAACCATTGAAGATCACTTTGCTTATATCGTGATCTATGACCAACAAGCGCTTAAACGCATGTTCAGCTATGCAACATATTTGATGCTCATCCACACGCTACTGTGCTGGCTAAGTGGACAACGGATTTTATTAAACCAAATCCAATTTAAATGTGATGCACCTATTGATGATCACGACTACAAAGTTCGCTTCTGTGAAAATATTCATTACCAAGCCAGTCAAAACTACATACAGCTCGATGCCAGTTATTTAAGTCTACCAATCAAGCAAAACACACGTTCGTGGTATCAATTCTTACAACAAACACCTGAAAACCTTTTGGTACGCTTTAAAAACCCGTATGCGCTCAGCAGCCAAATTCGTAAACAACTGTTAGACGTTCCTCCTGCTGAATGGTTAGAGTTTTATGAGTTGGCGGTCAAAATGAATATGTCGGAAGCCACGATGCATCGCCGTCTTAAAAGTGAAGGTGTGAGTTATCAACAACTCAAAAATGATATCCGACGAGATACCGCCATCGATTTTTTAACCCATACCGATAAAAGCTTACAAGATATCAGTGAAGAACTAAATTTTCATGATCCGAGTGCTTTTCATCGGGCTTTTAAAAAATGGACAGGTGTCAGTCCTGGTGCATATCGACAAAATAATGCGCCTGAATTCAAGGCCTAAAATTTGATATTCGCTATTTATAAATTGAATATTCATCTAATTAATAGAAAATCAATAACTTAAAAATATTCAATAAATAGACTGACCATTCATCCTTGAACGATTGCTACTTTAGTCTAATTAGGTTATTTTTCACTCAATTTAAAGCACTTTGCTTATTTATTTTCCAATTCTCCTGCATCTCCTTGAAAGGCTTTCCTATGCTTAAGATGATTGATGTTCTTGAACAACAACTTGTTCAAAACTTTTCAGATTCTCTTTTCACTCAGATTGACGCAATTGATGAACTGTTTCATGAACAGCTTAAAACTGTCGCAGATATCGATTTGCAAAATTTGATCTCACAATTTTTTAGCACTGAAAATGCAGTTGAAGTTGCTCATGCACTGGATATCCAAGCGGATGACATTGAAGCAATTCAAGCAGGTGCAAATCTAAAAGATGAAAATTTAGTGAATGCAACTGCAAAAATTATTGCTTACTGTCTTGCAGTAGAAACAGCAGCTTTAGAACAAGTTGAAGTTTTCGATAGCTTACAAGACTACCCAATGTAAGTATTGATCGAATATCAAAAACAAAAAAATAAAGCGCATTCAATGCGCTTTATTTTTGACTATCTCTAATACCAAATCAATGTTGCCACTGACCTAAACTGACACGGTCATTACCACCATAATCTTTTACAGTCCGAACATTTCGATATCCAGCCTGTAAGAACAAATGTCTGACTGCTTCCCCTTGGTCATAACCATGTTCGAGCACCACCCAACCATTCACGGTTAAATGTTTTTTGGCTTGAAGAATGATTTGTTCAAGATCTGCAAGTCCATGATTGTCTGCAACCAAAGCACGTTCAGGCTCTGTCGCCAAATCCTTCATGTGTACATCATCAACATCGATATACGGCGGATTTGACACAATTACATCAAAGAAAGCACGTCCAAAAGGTTTCAACCAAGAACCTAAGACAAACTGCACATGTTCAAGATCATGCTTTTTGGCATTAAACTCAGCAACTTCCAAGGTAGGTTCGTAAATATCCGAAGCTACAATTGACCACTCTGGACGCTCACTGGCTAATGACAAGGCTACAGCGCCAGTTCCTGTTCCTAAATCCACCACACGAGCATCTTCAGGAAGTTCTAAACGGAGTACAGTTTCAACGAGCACTTCGGTATCAGGACGTGGCACCAAAGTGTCTTTAGTCACTTTTAAATCTAGCGTCCAAAATGGCTGAGAACCTGTGACATAAGCCAAAGGCTCACCCGCAGCAATACGAGCAAGACTTTCAACATAGAGTTGTTCTTGCTCAGCTGTTAATTCTTGATCCTTTTTCAGGATTAAATCAAAAGAATCAATCTTGGTGATGTGCTCTAACAACCACGCATTTTCCTGACGTTCATAACTTTCAGGTTCACCACGATAGGCCAAAGCCTGTGCAATATTCATCAGCCACCATTCTGCTGTGCTAATAATGCCAACTGATCGGCTTGATATTCACGATGCAAACTATCTAGCAATTCAGTCAAATCACCTTCCATCACAGCATCTAACTTATACAGTGTTAGGTTAATACGATGATCAGTCATACGACCTTGTGGATAGTTATAGGTACGAATACGCTCAGAACGGTCACCAGAACCCACCAGGTCACGACGCATTTCAGATGTCGCTGCATCTGCTGCTGCGCGTTTGGCATTTTCTAAACGAGAAACCAATAGCGCCATCGCTTTGGCTTTGTTTTTATGTTGTGAACGTTCATCCTGACATTCTACAACTGTACCCGTTGGTATATGGGTAATACGCACAGCAGAGTCAGTTTTGTTAATGTGCTGACCACCCGCACCAGATGCACGATAGGTATCAATCCGTAGTTCTGAAGGATTAATTTCAACACTAGTGTCTACATCAATTTCCGGCAAAATCGCAACAGTACATGCCGAAGTATGAACACGACCTTGTGACTCTGTTGCAGGAACACGCTGTACACGATGTGCACCACTTTCAAATTTCAAACGACCATATACGCCTTCACCATTGATGAGGCAAATCACTTCTTTATAACCGCCGTGTTCGCCGTCATTTTCAGACAACACTTCAATACGCCAACCTTGTGATTCAGCATATTTACTGTACATGCGATACAAGTCACCCGAGAAAATTGCAGCTTCGTCACCACCTGTTCCGGCACGGATTTCTAAATAAGCAGAGTTCGCATCATTCGGATCTTTTGGAATCATCAGAATGTTTAAGTCTGCTTCAAGCTGACCAATCAAAGCTTTATTTTCTTTAATTTCTTCAACAGCCATCTCTTTAAAATCTGGATCCGTCATCATTACTTCAGCAGTCTCAATATCTTCTTCTGCTTGACGGTATTTTTTCCAAACTTCAGTGATTTCAGATAAATCACTATGCTCACGTGACAACTGACGGAAACGTTTATTGTCTGAAATGACTTCTACATCTGCGAGTAATGCATTTAATTCTTCGTGACGGTCAGAGAGCTGATCTAATCGTAAACGTAACGATTCTTTCATTTTTCAAAAAATCTCAATACACAGGCTCTACCGCTAAACTTTCACGGATATGCCAAAATTCAAAATAATGGGGCTAGTGTACCGATAATGGGTCTGAAATGACATATATATTGTTTTTTGGCCTATCAATGACCCTAAATATCAAAGTGTGAACTTCATCACTCCTACCTTTCTCCATAAAGTCGTACAGATTTTCAGCATTCGACCTTTTTTTTCACAATATTAATAAAACTTATACAAACTAGACACTCAAATCACCAAATAAAGAGAAAGCTCTCCATATTTATAGCGAATAGTTTTGTTACATTTACTGCCATCGAAATGATTATCAAAAAGTCCTCGCGTTTATGAAGGACATGGAGTGAACTATGAAACTGAATACTCTTTTAATGACAGCCACTCTAGCAACTGCTTCTATGTTCACTGTGTCTGCAAATGCAGATAGTACAACACGCGTTGCTGCAGCTAGTGCATTAGGTAGTGTTGCAGGTACTGCAATTGGTAAAAACATGGGCGGTAATACCGGCGCTACAATTGGTGCTGCTCTTGGTGGTGCTGGTGGTGCTGCGGTAGCAAGTAATAAACGTAACCGTACAGAATCTGCAATCGGTGGTGCTTTAGGTGGCGGTACAGGTTATACCGTTGGTAAAAGCATGGGCGGTACAAACGGTGGTTACATTGGTTCTGCACTAGGTGCTGCTGGTGGTGCTGCTCTAGGTAATAAAATCTCTAAAGATAAAGCTTACGACAAACACCAAGAACGTAAATACAAAAAACGTTACCGTCGTCGTCACTAATTCAAAATTAGTGAGTCCTTATTGAATAGTGAAAATAGCACCTTCGGGTGCTTTTTTTATGTATCGCCTTTTTTCAAATGATAAATACAACTTTATTTATTGCACCTCAAATATGTAGATTTGCCTTCTCTCCAACCATGTCATCAATCATGTAGAAATAAAGTGCAAAATTTACATTGCAGCAACGGAATACGTATTTTATTTCACATCACGCTCCAAATATTCGCTATGTGTTTTCATATATTGATATCAACAGATAAACATCATGCTTCGTAAGGAGTTTAAAAATGAAAATTAATAAAATTCTATTCAGTGCAGCAATTGCCGCTTCAGCACTTACTATGACTGCAACACATGCAGGTAATAGCACCAATACTGCATTAACATCTGCTTTAGGTGGTGTTGTTGGTGCAGCAATCGGTAACCAAGTTGGCGGCCAAACTGGCGCAATGATTGGTTCAGCAATTGGTGGCGGTGCAGGTGCAGCAGCATCGGCAAACAAACGTGACCGTAATGGTGCCATCATCGGTGGTGCACTTGGTGGCGCAGGTGGTTATACCGTAGGTAAAAACATGGGCGGCACAAACGGTGGTTATATCGGTGCTGCACTTGGTTCAGCTGGTGGTTCTGCACTAGGTAAAAAAGTGTCTGAAGACCGTCGCTATGATGACCGTTATAATGGTCGTTATGATGATCGCTATGACCGTCGTTATAACAACCGTGGCTATCGTACCAATAATTATAGCTACAACGACCGAGGCTACCGTGGAGACAATGGTCGTCACTTAGGTTGGTACAAAAACGGTAAACGTTAATCGATATATTTCAATGGAAAAAAATCAGCACCTTCGGGTGCTTTTTTTGTATAAAAAAAAGTTTAGATATATCTAAAGTTGTCTTTTTACACCGTCCCACGACCATATCGAGTTTATTCGATATACATTCAGCTTTTTATATCGTATTATTTCGATATAAAGATCTCTGAGAGAAAACATGCGTACTCTAGCCGATACAAAATTTTCAATACTTGAACTCGCACCTGTTCGAAATGATAAAACCATCGAATTTTCACTCAAACATGCACTCCAGTTAGCACAGAAAGCAGAACAACTTGGCTATGACCGTCTATGGTTAGCCGAACACCACAATATGGACGGCATCGCAAGTTCTGCAACTGCGGTTTTACTTGGCTATCTCTTAGCAAATACACAATCTATCAAGCTCGGTTCAGGCGGGATTATGTTGCCCAACCATGCGCCTTTAGTTGTCGCTGAACAATTTGGCACACTTGAAACGTTATATCCTGGCCGCATTGAACTCGGCTTAGGTCGGGCACCAGGTACCGACCAAACCACCATGCGCGCTTTACGCCGTGGCCGTCAGGAAACCGAAGATCAATTTCCACAAGATGTCCTTGAGATATTGCAATACTTTAAAGCACCTGAGCCACAGCAGCGCATCATTGCTACACCGGGACAAAATACACATGTTCCTGTATGGCTTTTAGGTTCAAGTCTGTTCAGTGCACAACTCGCTGCACGTTTAGGTTTACCCTATTCTTTTGCTTCACATTTCGCACCACGCATGCTTGGACAAGCAATTCAGCTCTATCGTGAAAATTTCCAAGCATCCGAATATTTAGATCAACCTTATGTGTCTATGGGCGTACCAACGGTTGTCGCCGAAACAAATGAAGAAGCAGAATATCTGGCAACGAGTGCTTATCAACGCGTTTTAGGTTTAATGCGTGGTCAAAGTTTAAAACTCAAAGCTCCAGTCGACAGTATGCAAGGCTTATGGTCTGCTACAGAGAAGATGTCTGTTGATAATTTCTACGCTATGGGACAAGTCGGTTCAAATGCAACCGTTCGAGCAGGTTTAGAAAACCTACTCACCAAATATGACGTTGATGAATTTATTTTCACCTGTGACATTTACGATACCGATAAGCGCATTGAAAACTTCGAACGTTTAATGCAAATCAAAAATGATCTCGCTTAAGACTCTAAACTTAATGATCTAATCCAAGCGTTTAATCCGTCTAAAGGTAGAATTGTGACTACATGTTTTGTGGCTCTTTAGACGGATAGCAGTCAACAGATAATATGGTTTCGGCTAACAACGCCCAAACCTGTACTTAAAAACCATCATTGCCTCAACGAAATAATTGCTTTACTCATTTTTATTACTGTATAAATATTAAACATAAGCAAAACAAAGAGAAAAATAAGCAAATGAGCCAATATATTAATAAACCCACACCCGCATTTATCGCAGCAAGTTGGTGTGCCCTCATTTTAGGCGCTGTGGTGTTTTGCATAGGTTTATTCAATGCAAATATGATGTTGAATGAAAAAGGCTTTTATCTCATTTTATTGCTTTATGGATTATTTTCATCGGTTTCACTACAAAAAATCATTCGTGACCGTTTAGAAGGAATGCATGTCACTGCAATCTACTTTGGACTGTGCTGGGCATCCGTCATTATTTGCCTCGTACTTCTTGCCATTGGTCTATGGAATGCTGAACTGGCATTAAGTGAAAAAGGGTTTTACATGATGGCTTTCCTAATGAGTCTGTTTGGTGCAGTTGCTGTACAAAAAAATATTCGTGATATGGACTATTTACGTACACATACCGACCAACCCGAACTTAAACATTCAACCACGAGTCAGCTTGACTATAGCTCACAAGATGATGAACCACTTTAAAACTCACAAAATTTATAGATCTCAAAAGCCGTTCATGCAGGTCGCTCATTATTTCGACCTGCTTGAGCGAAAGATGAACTTCAACGCATAAAAAAATCAGTTCACTCCTAGAAATCTATAAATGACAAGGGCCAAGCAAATCAATTCTAGACAAATTGCATGACTCATCAGACTGAAAAAACGCTTTACCCCAACTGGCCCATCACAGAATATATTCCTATCTAAGACTCAACTAAAAAAACAAAAGATAAGGAATAAATATGGCCAACAAGCAGGATGCAACCCACCATATTTTTAATAATCATCTAGAAGATTTTGAACACTTTCGTGGAACGATCATCAGTTCAGAACAGATCAAAGATTATGATTTTAAGAATCAAAAAATCGCAATTATTGGGATAGATCAGCATGTGGTCTCTGAACTACATCATCTATGTCAGGTTGCAGATAACATCATGGTCTATCAAATCAAACCGCAATTTGTCTTACCACGCACCGAACGTCTACTGAATAAATTAATCCAGCACCCACTGATTGCAAAAAATCGACGTTTATTTAGCAATCGTATTAAGAGTATTTTGGCGATTCGCTTTTTAGAAGATCAAGTGCCGAACCATTGGTTAAGACATTTACTCAGTCCAAATACCGCAATTCAGAACAAAACCTTCCTAAAATCGGATCATTATTATGCAGCATTACAGCAGCCCAACTGCATCTTAAACACTTGGCCTATTGCAAAAATTCAGAGTAATTCAATCACGGCTTTAGATGAGCATACGTTTGAGTGTGATGTCATTGTGCGCAGCGAATCTAACCAGCCTAAAGAAAAGTAATTACATTGCAATTATTTTCACATGACAATTACTAGAATTTATCCGATTGATCAAAACTCACAACACCAATAGCCATCTCTGGTGGCTTTTGCTAGATCCCCTACGTTATTGAATACTTCTATTCGGTAAGGCTAAGGATTCTTAAAAATCCATAAATGAAAATAGCTTTAATCGTGCTACATGCTTTTTCAGCGCTCAGACTTAAATCATGCCTCCGACCTGCATCATCAGCTACAGTTCATTTATAGAAGTGCGATTTTTGAATAGTTATGATCAATTCTTCATGAAAATTTTATTTCAAACCAATAAATTTTCAGTCTCTTAATTTTGTCTTACACAACTCTTTTAATGACTAATTATAAGTAGGAAAATTTATACCGATGCTCATATTCAGCCGACATTTACTTATGTTCTAATCTATATTCAATAAGAAAATAACTGCTAAAAATCCAATTTTAATATCACTTCATATCTGCTTTTAAAGCCTAAATAGTCTCAATTCGAGCATTCCCCACCCACATCAATTAAATAAATGATGCCATTTCTTGAGATTTAACACCTAAAAGCGACTGTTTGATTATTTTTTATTCTATTTTCTGCCTATTTTTTTAGCATTTAAATCAGTATTTTTTAAAATTATGATCAAATATTAAACTGTATGTGCTAAATCTAGTATATACACTACTCTTATCAAGTAGATTATTCAGGCTTAATTCATAGATAAAAACACAGCAATACACGGATTATTTTAAAAGATTGAAGCTGTCAATTAGGCCATATTTTATAAATTTTCAGCCAAAAAAATTCATCAAATTGGTACACATTTGAATACAGAATTTGCTTAAATTTTAAGTCTAAATGTTGAGAAAAATTTTCATCAATATTTTAAATATTTATCATTCATTAAAAGTATGACAAGTCAAAAATTAATACTATTTTTATATAATTTATACAGTAATTTATTATCATTAAAAGAGCCACCAAAGTGGCTCAATTTACACTTAACCAATGCGACGCTTCAGTCCGGTCATTTGTAAAACACGTGTTGAAATTTCTTCAATCGACATTTCTGACACGTTTAAGTATTTGATTCCTTCAGAAATATAAATACCTTCAATCGCACGTAGTTCCATTTGGCACTGACTAAAACTTGCATAACGACTATTGGCCTTACGCTCTGAACGAATTGCTACAAGGCGCTCTGCATCAATCATCAAGCCAAATAACTTATGTTTATGCTCACGTAAAACTGCAGGTAAACGGTTGTCATCCAAGTCTTCTTCTGTCAACGGATAGTTCGCTACACGAATACCAAATTGCAAAGAGAGATAGATGGAAGTCGGTGTTTTACCCGAACGTGACACGCCGATTAAAATCAAATCAGCTTTATCATAATGACGAGTACGTGCCCCATCATCGTTATCTAAAGCAAAATGCACCGCATCAATACGTGCTTTATAAGACTCAGAATCTGTTACTGCATGGGTTTGACCGACTAAAGTTGTAGGAGCTGTACCCAACTCGTCCGACAATTTACTAATAAGCCCCTCAAAAACATCAAGATTTACTGCATCTGCCGTATTAATAATGTCACGTACATACGGGTCAACAAGGGTGTCAAACACCAAAGGCTTTTGACCGTCTTGCTGCGCTCTAAGATTGATCTCTGCAACCACATTTGTAGCTGCTTCTTCAGAGGTAATATAAGGAATAATATGAATGTCAAAATCTACATGAGGGAACTGGGCTAACAGTGAATGACCAAGCGTTTCTGCGGTAATCGCTGTCCCATCCGAAACAAAGAAAACACTACGCTGAATCTGTTTACCTTCTGACATTAAAATTCTCCTCCAAAATTTGTCTTAGTGCTATATAATCATTATAGTAAACCATCTTACATGACTGTCACTTAGTAAATTTAGAATGCTAAGTAATTTGTTATAATTTCATGCCAAGATAGTGATTAATACTGCAAAAGTGGAGTAACAACTTTGGAAGCGCGCGTAATTGGTCTAGAAAAATTAGGGAAACACGACGTAGAACTCGTGGGTGGTAAAAACTCATCATTAGGTGAAATGATCAGCCATCTAGCAAATGCTGGTGTATCTGTTCCTGGTGGTTTTGCTACTACAGCTCAAGCATATCGTGAATTCCTCGAGCAAAGTGGCCTAAACGCTAAAATTAACGCTGAACTTGCTGCACTCAATGTTGACGATGTAAATGCACTTGCTGAAACTGGTGCAAAAATCCGTCAATGGATTGTAGACACTCCGCTTACAGCTGAACTTGAAACAGAAATTCGTGAGGCTTTCACAGCTCTTTCAAACGGCAACCCTGATATCGCGGTTGCCGTTCGCTCATCTGCAACAGCAGAAGACTTACCAGATGCTTCATTTGCTGGCCAACAAGAAACTTTCTTGAACATCCGTGGTATCGACAACGTCCTTATTGCGATTAAAGAAGTATTTGCTTCACTTTATAACGACCGCGCAATTTCTTACCGTGTACACCAAAACTTCGCACATGACGTCGTTGCGTTATCTGCAGGTGTTCAACGCATGGTTCGCTCTGAAACAGGCGCAGCTGGTGTAATGTTTACACTAGATACAGAATCTGGTTTCCGTGACGCAGTTTTCATCACAGCATCTTATGGCTTGGGTGAAATGGTTGTACAAGGTGCAGTTAACCCTGACGAATTCTATGTATCTAAACCACTTCTAAATGCAGGCAAACACGCTGTATTACGTCGTAACCTTGGTTCTAAACACCAAAAAATGATTTATGGTGAAGAAGGCGCTGCTGGTAAATCAGTGGTTGTTGTAGACGTTGAAAAAGCAGATCGTCAACAATTCGCTTTAAATGACCACGAACTTCAAGAACTTGCAAAACAAGCATTGATCATTGAAAACCATTACGGTTCTGCAATGGACATCGAATGGGCGAAAGATGGTGATGACGGTCAAATCTATATCGTTCAAGCACGTCCTGAAACTGTGAAAAGTCGCCAAAGCGTAGGTACAATGGAGCGCTACCTTTTAAAACAAAAAGGTACAGTGATTTGTGAAGGCCGTTCAATCGGTCAACGTATCGGTTCTGGTCGTGTACGTATTGTGACTTCAATCAAAGAAATGGACAAAGTGCAAGACGGCGACGTACTTGTATCTGACATGACTGACCCAGACTGGGAACCAGTAATGAAACGTGCTGCTGCGATTGTCACTAACCGTGGTGGTCGTACTTGTCACGCTGCAATTATTGCACGTGAACTTGGTGTCCCTGCAATCGTAGGTTGTGGTAATGCAACTGAAGTATTAACTGATGGTCAAGAAGTGACTGTTTCTTGTGCTGAAGGTGACACAGGCTTTATTTACGAAGGTGCTTTGGACTTTGAAATCCAACGCAACTCTATCGAATCTATGCCTAAACTTCCGTTCAAAATCATGATGAACGTAGGTAACCCTGACCGCGCATTTGACTTTGCTCAAATTCCTAACGAAGGTGTTGGTCTTGCTCGTCTTGAGTTCATCATCAACCGTATGATCGGTGTACATCCTAAAGCATTGCTTAACATTGACAGCCTACCACGTGAAACTCGTGCTGCTGTAATGTCACGTACTGCGGGTTATGCATCTCCTATCGAATTCTATGTTGAAAAACTAGTTGAAGGCATTTCTACACTTGCTGCAGCGTTTGCTGACAAACCAGTGATTGTTCGTATGTCTGACTTTAAGTCAAACGAATATGCAAACTTAATCGGTGGTAAGTTATACGAACCTGAAGAAGAAAACCCAATGCTTGGCTTCCGTGGTGCAAGCCGTTATGTGTCTGACAACTTCCGTGACTGCTTCGAACTTGAATGCCGCGCACTGAAAAAAGCACGTGACGAAATGGGCTTAACCAACATTCAAATCATGATTCCTTTCGTACGTACTGTTGCTGAAGCGAAACGTGTTATTGAATTGTTAGCGCTTAACGGTCTTAAACGTGGTGAAAATGGTCTTAAAGTGATCATGATGTGTGAACTTCCAACTAACGCTTTGTTGGCTGAACAGTTCCTTGAACACTTCGACGGTTTCTCTATCGGTTCTAACGACTTAACTCAGTTAACACTCGGTCTAGACCGTGACTCTGGTATCGTTTCTCACCTATTTGATGAACGTGATCCAGCCGTTAAAGCACTTCTTTCTATGGCAATCCATGCTTGTCGTAAAGCTGGCAAATACGTAGGTATTTGTGGTCAAGGCCCTTCAGATCACCCTGACCTAGCTAAATGGTTAATGGAACAAGGCATTGAGTCTGTTTCGCTTAACCCAGACTCAGTATTAGACACTTGGTTCTTCCTTTCTGAAGAAAAAGCTCAACAAGCTTAATAAACTGTGTTAAAAAAAGACCCACATGTGGGTCTTTTTTTTTTATTTATACTTTTACAGACGTTTTTTGAGATTTTAGTTTTATGCAGATTTACTTGGCACGAAATAACCAACAAGCTGGTCCCTACACCTTAGAACAACTTAACCAAATGCTCGCGAGCCAACAAGTGTTACTCACGGACTTGGTTTGGCACCAAGGTATGACCGAATGGAAAGCTTTGGGTGAACTCACTCAAGGTCAGTTGGTTTATATGCCTGCAGGATATACTGCACCAACAGCATTCGAATCAAATCAAACTGCAACTACACCATCAAATACCTACGCACAGTCTCAAGCGGTAAAAGAGCAAACTAGCCTAGCAAGTATTCCTAAACGTGTCCTGGCTAAAATCGTCGATTTACTCCTTTGGATACCGGCAACTTTTATCTTAACGGCATTTTTTAATCCAAGTGAAAAGACACAATTTGCCAATCTAAATGAACAGTTTATGCAAGCTGTGATGACCCCAAATGCTGACCCCAATGTTTTACAAGCACTACAAACACAAATGGTTGAAATGTTTCCCAACCAAGCTTGGATTGCAATGTTTGCGTATCTCTTCATTATGCTTTTCATTCAAGCATATTTGATTGCTAAATCAGGTCAAAGCATTGGTAAAAAAATCACCAAGATTAAAATTGTAGATGCCGAAACCAGTCAACCTGTAAACCTCATGCGTGGCTTCACTTTACGCAGTGTTTTATTTATTTTCCTGAACTTTTTATCGATGCCTTTAAGCGCAATCATTGATTCCGTTTTTATTTTCGGCAAAAAGCGTCAAACCTTGCATGACAAATTGGCAAAAACCAAGGTAATAAACCAATAATTTTCACTTTTATTCAGGGATGATTTTCTCATCCCTTTTTTGTGCATTATATTGAAATTAAAATAAAATTTAGATAAAAAAAATACAATCCCGACTAGCAAAATAGGGTTTTAATACAGTCATTTAAAGCATCTTTATGTATAGCTTAGTTTGCCGATATCAGGCATAATGCCCTACAACGTAGCGGTGTCACATGATTGTGACTGTTTTTTCATGTCTGAAAAAATCACAATCATGCGACACTTTATTCGCTATCCCAAATTTTAAATTTAGGGAATGGGACTCTTCACCGAGGTTGTAAAATGAGACAAACAATTTTAGCTGTATTGTCTTTATCTGCGATCGCTGCACTCTTAACTGGGTGTGGTGGTGATATGGTACTTCTAAACTCAAAAGGTCCAGTTGCTGAAGGTCAGTCAAACCTCATGCTTACTGCGATCTACCTAATGTTGTTGGTAGTTATTCCATCAGCACTTATGGCTCTTTGGTTTGGTTGGAAATATCGCGCGTCAAATAAAGATGCAGACTATGCACCTACTTGGGCACACTCGACTGCAATTGAAGTTGTAGTTTGGGGTATTCCCGTAATTATTATCGCTATTTTAGCTTGGTTAACTTGGTGGGGTTCCCACAAGTATGACCCTTACCGTCCACTCGAGTCAGATAAAGCTCCTTTAACTGTTCAAGTTATTGCTGAACAATTTAAATGGATCTTCATCTACCCTGAACAAGGCATCGCGACTGTAAACGAGATCCGCTTCCCTGAGAAAACTCCTGTAAGCCTTCGTTTAACATCTAACTTCACAATGAACTCATTTTTCATTCCGGCGTTAGGTGGTCAGATTTATGCTATGGCAGGTATGCAAACTCACTTGAACTTATTAGCTGATGAAACTAGTCCTGCTGAAGGCTTCCGTGGTTTCTCTTCTAACTATTCAGGTTATGGCTTCTCACAAATGCGCTTCCGTGCACATGCTGTGACTGATGCTCAGTTTGCTGAATGGGTTTCTGCTGTTAAAGCTGGTAATGGTTCTTCAGTTAATCCTGAAGCGGTTCAAAAAACTGTTTTAGACCAAGCTGAATTTGCAACCTTACGTGACGGCAACCGTTCTAAACACCAGATCGAAGTTTTAGTTGCCAAAGCAACTACTCCTGAAGAGAAGGCTCTAGCTGAAGCAATGAAGCCTTACCCTACTAAGCCACACCCAGTGACTTACTATTCTTCAGTTGAACCTAAATTGTTCGAATCAGTGATTAACAAATACATGAGCAACTACCACGGTGCTGATCATACAGCTACTGTTGGACACGAAGCTGCTGCTTCTGAAGCTCATGCAGGCGTTGAACATGCGACTGTTGCAGGGGAATAAGACATGAGCTTATTAGGTAAGTTAGGACCAGATGCAATTCCACACGACCCAATCGTGTTGGTTACTGTTGCAATGATGATCCTTGGCGGTATCGCAATTGTTGCTGGTATCACCTACTTTAAAAAATGGGGCTACTTGTGGAACGAATGGTTCACATCTGTAGACCATAAAAAAATTGGTATCATGTATATCCTCGTGTCAATTGTCATGCTTGTGCGTGGTTTTGCCGATGCGATTATGATGCGTCTTCAACTGTTCCTTGCAAAAGGTGGCGGTGAAGGTTACTTACACCCAGAACACTATGACCAGATCTTTACTGCCCATGGCGTAATCATGATCTTCTTCGTAGCAATGGGTCTAGTTGTTGGTTTAATGAACGTTGCTGTACCACTTCAAATTGGCGCACGTGACGTAGCATTCCCATTATTAAACTCTCTTAGCTTCTGGTTATTCGCCGGCGCTGCGGGCTTAATGATGGCTTCTCTTGCAATTGGTGAATTCGCTGCAACAGGTTGGATGGCTTACCCTCCACTTTCTGGCATCGAATACTCTCCAGGTGTAGGTGTAGACTACTATATCTGGGCACTTCAGGTTTCTGGTCTAGGTACGCTTCTTACTGGTGTTAACTTCTTCGTTACCATCATCAAAATGCGTGCGCCTGGCATGAAACTTATGGACATGCCTATTTTCACTTGGACTGCATTAGTTACTGTAGTGCTTATCGTTGCAACATTCCCAGTTTTGACTGCGACTATTGCAATGCTTTCACTTGACCGTTACTTCGGCTTCCATTTCTTTACAAATGACATGGGTGGTAGCCCAATGTTGTATGTAAACTTGATTTGGACTTGGGGTCACCCGGAAGTTTACATCTTGGTATTACCAGCTTTTGGTATTTACTCAGAAGTTACTGCTGTGTTCTCACGCAAAGCGTTGTTCGGCTACAAATCTATGGTGTACGCAACTGTAGCAATTGGTGTTCTTTCACTAGTTGTATGGGTTCACCACTTCTTTACAATGGGTGCTGGTGCCAACGTTAACGCGTTCTTCGGTATCATGACCATGATCATTGCGATCCCTACTGGTGTGAAAATCTTCTCTTGGTTATTCACCATGTACAAGGGCCGCATCACCTATACAACTCCAATGCTTTGGACACTTGGCTTCCTTGTGACTTTCGGTATTGGTGGTTTAACAGGCGTATTAATGGCAGTTCCACCAGCGGACTTCTTAGTACACAACTCTTTATTCCTTATCGCTCACTTCCATAACGTAATTATTGGTGGTGTAGTGTTCGCGATGTTCGCGGGTATCATTTTCTACTGGCCAAAAATGTTTGGTTGGAAATTGAATGAAACTTGGGGTAAAGCAGCGTTCTGGTTCTGGTTCTTCGGTTTCTACTTTGCATTCATGCCACTTTATATCCTTGGTTTCATGGGTATGACTCGTCGTTTGAATACATATGACAACCCTGAATGGGATCCGTACTTAGCGATCGCTTTATTTGGTTCTGTATTGGTTGCTATCGGTATCTTCTGTTTTGTTATGCAAATCGTTGTTGGTTTCCTTCAACGCAAAGACAACATGGACGTTACTGGCGATATCTGGGATGGTCGTACTCTTGAGTGGGCTACTTCATCTCCTTCACCATTCTATAACTTTGCTTATCTTCCAAAGATCAATGGTATTGATACTTTCTGGACTGACAAAGAAAATGGTGTAGCTTACGCTAAGCCAACTACATACGAAGACATCCATATGCCTACAAACCGTGCGGCAGGTTTCGTAATTGCAATGTTTATTACAGTTATGGGCTTCGCATTAATCTGGCATATCTGGTGGTTAGTCGTTGTAACTTTCATTGCTTCAATTATCAGCTTCATCGTTTCTTCTTTCACTAAGAAAGTTGACTACTATGTTCCAGCTGCAGAAGTTGAACGTATTGAAAATGAACGCTACGCGCTTCTTGAAAAACATTTGAAGAAGGACTAAGACAATGGCTGAAGTACTTCATCACGACAACCACGGACATGACGAACATCATCATCACGATGATACTGACATCACTGTCTTTGGTTTCTGGACTTACTTGATGAGTGACTTGGTTCTTTTCGGGACACTCTTCATCGCGTTCGCTGTATTAAGTAGCCACGTTCCAGTGGGTACGCCAAGTGCACAAGAGCTGTTTGGTGAATCTTTAGGTTTCGTTTTAACTGAAACTTTCGCCCTTCTTATCTCTTCTGTAACTTTTGGTTTTGCTGTTCTTGCAGCATACAAGAAAAATGTTGGTCAAGTTTTAACTTGGTTAGCAGTTACTTGGGTATTTGGTGCAGCCTTCATTGGCATGGAACTTTATGAGTTCAATCATTTAGTTCATGCTGGTCATGGCCCAAGCACAAGTGCGTTCTTATCTGCGTTCTTTACTTTAGTTGGTACGCACGGTATTCACGTAACTTCTGGTTTGGTATGGATGCTTGTGTTGATGTTCCAAATCAAGAAATATGGTTTGACACTTCCAAACACTCGTCGTCTTGCTTGCCTAAGCTTGTTCTGGCACTTCCTTGACATCGTTTGGATCTGCGTATTCAGCGTTGTTTACTTGATGGGAGTTATCTAATGAGTCACGATCATAACTCTGCTGGTGCAGCTCACGGTAACGTTAAACAATATACAATCGGTTTTATCCTTTCTGTTCTACTTACCGTAATTCCATTCGGTATGGTAATGGCAGGTGGTTTTAGCCGTGGTCTATTGGTTGCCGTAATCGCGATTACTGCGGTTGCTCAGGTTCTTATTCAGTTAGTTTACTTCCTGCATATGAACTCTTCTTCAGAGCAACGCTGGAACGTGATTGCATTTGTTTATACAATCCTCACAATTGCTATCCTTTTAGTAGGTTCTGTGTGGATTATGAACTACCTTCACTTCAACATGATGATCTAAACTGGTCGTCATGCTGAAAAAGTATTTATTCCTGACTAAACCAGGAATTCTCTTTGGTAACTTTGTTACCGCTTTGGGTGGCTACTTTGTAGCTGCCCAAGGTTCTGTAGATTTCCTTCTGTTGCTTCTCACCCTCTTAGGCACCCTCTTTGTGGTCGCTTCTGGATGTGTTGTCAATAACGTTATTGACCAAGACATCGATTCAAAAATGCAACGCACTCAAAATCGTGCGATGGTTAAAAAATCAATCTCGATTCCTGTTGCTTTAGTTTTTGCTTTAGTTTTAGGTGTATTTGGTTTTAGCATTTTATGGTTCTGGGTAAATGCTTACGCTTTTCTTTTTGCTGTTATTGGTTTTGTCGTATACGTTGGTTTTTACAGCTTATGGACAAAACGAACAACAATTCATCAAACCATTATCGGCAGTCTTTCTGGCGCAGCGCCACCTGTAATCGGGTATACGGCTGTTGCAAACCAGTTTGATTTAGGTGCATTACTGATTTTTATTGGTTATGCATTTTGGCAAATGCCTCATTCTTGGGGAATTGCAGTTTACCGATTTGATGACTACAAAAATGCAGGAATTCCAATTTTACCTGTAGCACGTTCAATTCACCGTACCAAAGTTGAATCTTTGGTTTACGTGATTTTGTTCTGCATCACCATGAACGGTTTATACTTTTATGGTTATGCCAATTGGATTTATATGATTGTCCTGAATGCCTTAAGTCTGTATTGGATTTATTTAACCATTCAAGGATTCAAAGCTGAAGATGATCAAGTTTGGGCAAAACAATATTTCATGTTTTCGGTCAAATTGATCACAGTGATTAGTTTAATTTTTTGTTTTACTTCCACTGCCCCTCTAAAGCCAATTGTATTTTTTTAAAAAAGATAGAGTTTTACTCTATCTTTTTTATTTCTAGATATCTTCAATGCAAAGCAAAAATTTAAGTCGAAATACTGCTATACACACTAAAACTGTTTTAACGCTGATTCTCCCAATATCTACCCATGTACAATAAATTTCAGACAAGTACAAAAATATTTCATATTCGTACTAGCATTCAAAGCGATATCTACAATCAAATATGACAAAAGACCTTTAATTTAAATCAAATTTATATCATTACAACGTCTATATGTTCTTAACTCATAAAATACAAGATAAGCTCCCCAAGATTGAGAACAAATATCCTATTTTACAATCTGCATCCGATTCTAGTTGCGTCCTAAAGATAGTCATTAAACCACAAAATAATTAAGCCTTTTTAGGCGTATACCTTGTATTTCAAACCTAAACGCTCTAGAATTCACGCTTCGCAATTATTGCGACACAACTTTGGTTGTGACTCCTTGCTTCAATCAATTAATGATTGGGGCTGCCTAAACCGTAAGGAGCTGACAATGCGTCACTACGAAATCGTACTATTGGTACATCCAGACCAAAGCGATCAAGTTGTGGGTATGGTAGAACGTTACCTAACTCACATCAAAGAAGCTGAAGGTCAAATCCACCGTCTTGAAGACTGGGGTCGTCGTCAATTGGCTTACCCAATCAACAAGATCCACAAAGCTCACTACATTCTTATGAATGTTGAGTGTGGTCAAACTACTCTTGATGAGCTAGAAGAATTGTTCCGTTACAACGATGCAATCATTCGTAGCCTTATCATCCGTCGTGAAAACGCTATCACTGAAGAGTCACTATTGGCTAAGAGTGCTGAAGAAAAACGTGCGCGTAAAGCTCAACGTGAAGAAGCACAACAAGCTCAAGACTCTGCTGAAGCATAAGGAGAACATAACATGGCACGTTTTTACCGTCGTCGCAAGTTCTGCCGCTTTACAGCTGAGAACGTTACGTACATCGACTACAAAGATATCGACACTTTAAAACAGTACATCACTGAAAACGGCAAGATTGTTCCTAGCCGTATTACAGGTACTAAAGCTCGTTACCAACGTCAATTAGCGCTTGCTATCAAACAAGCTCGCTACTTGTCTTTGATCCCTTACACTGACAATCATAAGTGAGGTTGAGCTGTGGATATTATCTTATTACAACGCATTAAAAACCTTGGTAAATTAGGCGATAAAGTTTCAGTTAAAGCTGGTTACGGCCGTAACTTCCTTATCCCTCAAGGTAAAGCAGTTGCTGCTACTGAAGCTAACACTGCTGCATTTGAAGCTCGTCGTGCTGAACTTGAGAAACAAGAAGCTGAAGTATTAGCTGCTGCTCAAGCACGTGCTGACCAATTGAACGAAGTTAACATCGTAATCACTGCTAAAGCTGGTGACGAAGGTAAACTATTCGGTTCTATCGGTACTCGTGACATCGCTGACGCGTTAACTAATGCTGGTCTTGTTGTAGACCGCGCAGAAGTTCGTTTACCAAATGGTGCGCTTCGCAACACTGGTGAATTCAACATCGCAATCCAATTGCATCATGATGTTGTTGCAGAAGTTCTAGTTACTATCGTAGCTGAGTAATTTCTTGCAAAGAAAAGAGCATGCTTACGCATGCTCTTTTTTTATCTGTAAAAAATAGTGCTCCACTTTTTTACATTTTCAACTCTTCATTCAATTCAATGTGTGACGAATTAATCGGAAATACTTGTTCGCATTTCTGTAGAAAACGCCTATCATTTCAGTTTAATGAAGAGTTGAAAAAACTGTAATTAGCACCCATTTCCATCACATTAAATGGTTTCAGCATCAGGGATTTTTATGTCACAGGCGAATGCCAGCAAGCCAAACTCTACGCCAACAGCAAAAACCACAGAACAAAGTTCGTTGAAAGAGTTTCGTACCCCACCCCATAACCTTGCGATTGAACAAGCTGTGCTTGCTGCACTGATGACCGTTGCAGAATCATTTGAGCAAGTGGGTGATGTACTGACTGAAGCTGATTTTTATGCGACCCGTCATAAATATATTTTCCGAGCAATCGATCAACTATCAAAAGATAGCTCACCTTATGATGCGGTCTTAGTCAATGACTGGCTAATTAAACAAAACTTGCTCGATGCTGCTGGTGGCGAAGAATACCTGATGCAACTGATGTCAGATTCACCTTCTAGTTTCTATAACCTTGAAACTTATGCTGCAAAAATTAAAGAGTTTTCAACTTTACGCAGCATGATTAAAGTCAGCTCGGAGATTTTACAAAATGCCTATGACACCAAAGGTCGTACGGTCAGTGAAATTTTAGATCTAGCAGAAACTAATATTTTCTCTATTGCCGAGCAACACAACAACAACGCCAAAGCACAAGGCCCTAAAGCTATTAACTCTGTCGTTGCTAGTGTTTTTGATAAGTTGAATGAACTTTCACAAACTGAAGGCAGTATCACGGGTTTAACCACTGGATTTGTAGAACTTGATAATAAAACCTCAGGTATGCAAGCAGGCGATTTAATTATTGTAGCGGCCCGTCCATCGATGGGTAAAACTACTTTTGCCATGAACTTGGTTGAAAGCGTGCTGTTTAATAACAACCTGCCCGCTCTGGTTTATTCCATGGAGATGCCTGCAGACTCAATTGCCATGCGTTTGATATCCTCATTCGGTCGTGTACACCAAGGGCATTTACGTGCAGGTAAAATGGATGCTGATGAATGGTCGAAAGTAACCAGTACCATTGTGCATCTCCAAGAAAAGAATTTGTATATCGATGACTCGTCTGCACTACCTCCAACGGAAGTACGTGCCCGCGCGCGCCGAATTGCCAAAATGCACGGCGGTAAACTTGGCTGCATTATGGTCGATTACTTGCAGCTTATGAAAGTACCCGGTATGGGCGATAACCGTGTTGGCGAGATCTCGGAAATTTCCCGAAGCTTAAAAGCACTGGCTAAAGAAATGCACTGCCCAGTAATTGCACTGTCACAGTTGAACCGATCACTGGAAAACCGTCCTAATAAACGCCCAGTGATGTCCGACTTACGTGAATCAGGTGCAATCGAGCAGGATGCCGATTTGATCATGTTTATTTACCGCGACGAGGTTTATAACAAAGAGTCTAAAGAAGCAGGTACTGCAGAAATTATTATTGGTAAACAGCGTAACGGTCCAATTGGTACTGTGCGTCTTGCCTTCGAAGGTCAATACACCAAATTTAGTAACCTCTCCCCTGAGTTTTATGCTCAGTATGATGATGAAGAGTAAAGACTCTTTATCATCCATTAATTCATCGACCCTGTAGGAGTATTTAGGGTGCGCCAAGCTACAGTTTATATTGATCAACAAGCACTTCAATATAATTTAAACCGTGTCAAACAACTTGCCCCAACCGCTAAAATTGTAAGCATGGTGAAAGCCAATGCTTATGGACATGGAGTTAAAGACTGCTTAGCAGCCTTAAAAGACAGTGATGCCTTCGGTGTTGCCTGTCTGGAAGAAGCGCTGGAAATTCGTGAACTCGGCTACCAGCAACCCATTACGCTGATCGAAGGCATTTTCTCTGCAGATGAAATGCAGGTTGTGATCGATCAGAATATTGAAGTCATTGTGCATCATCAGCCACAACTGGATTGGTTACTGGCAAATAAAGAAGCCTATATTGCGAAAGGCTTAAAAGTTTGGGTAAAACTCAACAGCGGTATGAACCGTCTTGGTTTTAAAATTGATGTGATTAAAGATGTGATCAATCAACTAAAAGCAGAAGGTTTTACCTGCGTGCTGGCGATGCACTTTGCCAATGCTGATGCGGAACATCCACTCAATGAACAGCAAATCCAGCAGTTCCTTGAAGTGAAAAATGACTGCGCACCTTTAATGGGTTCTTGCTGTAATTCAGCTGCGATCTATAAATATCCAGAATTGCATTTTGACTTTGTGCGTCCAGGTATCATGCTTTACGGCGCGACTCCATTTGCAGACAAAACTGTACATGATCTGGATCTAAAACCAGTGATGACTTTCACAGCTGAAGTCATTGCACTAAACAACATCAAAGCGGGTGAACATGTCGGCTATGGTTCTACTTTCACTGCTGATCAAGATATGACTTTAGCCATTGTTTCTATCGGTTATGGTGATGGTTATCCACGTGCTTTCCCGAAACAGAACTATGTAGCGATTAATGGTCAGCAAACCCGTGTGATTGGCCGTGTGGCAATGGACATGATTGCCATTGATGCAACTGGTCTCAATCTGGAATTAGGTACTGAAGTCGAACTATGGGGCAAATCCCGTCTGGTTGATGATGTAGCTGAAGCCAATGGTACGATTGGTTATGAATTATTATGCCGTATGAGCGCACGCCCTGTACGTAAATTAGCTTAATTAGCCAAATCAAAAAGCCCAGATCAAATCTGGGCTTTTTTTATCTCGCTTTTTTTATTCGCTTTTTAAATTGATCTATTCGTTGATCAAATCGTTATTGAAAATAGTCAGCTGTTGGTTTTGCCAATTCTATTAAGCCCTGACGTAATGCCTCTGACCAGCCTTTACTGATCATGGTGAAGTATGGGTCCTCTTCATAAATGCGCTTACCATTTGGTATTTCTAAACTGTCCTTTTTATAAACCAAAGCATCTAAAGGCATACCTACAGATACATTTGAGCGTATCGTTGAATCAAAAGAAATTAAGCTACAACGCATTGCTTCATCGAGTGGCATATCGTAACGCAAAGTTCGGTCGAGTATCGGCTTGCCATATTTGCTTTCGCCAATTTGAAAATATGGGGTATCAGGTGTTGCACAAATAAAGTTGCCTTGTGGATAGATGTTATATAACTGCATATCCGCACTGCCAATTTGACCGCCTACCAATAAACTACAGTAATAATTACTTTGTTCTAAAGTATCTGATGTGACATCTGAGATGACTTTTTTTAAGGTATGCCCGACCAATTCAGCCACTTCGAACATCGTATTTACACTATATAAATTCGGCTCTTGTTTGACCTCTAGCTGATTTTGTAAATGCCCAATGACCGCTTGTGTTGTGGCTAAATTTCCAGAGGTTTGGATGGTAATAAATCGCTCACCCACAATACCAAAGGAATAAAGTTTGCGAAAAACTGAAATATGGTCAACACCTGCATTTGTCCGTGTATCACTGATAAATACCATGCCATCTTTTAACCGTAATGCACAACAATAGGTCATTTTTATCCCTCAAATGATTAACAACTCAGCACTTGTACAATTGAGCTCATAGACTCAATACCACCTTTATCACGAACGCCTCGAACTGGAGCTACATCCCAGTAGTCCCGCCCAATCGCAACATAAATATGTGATTGTGGTGTAAATAGCTGATTACTGACATCAAAACAATACCATTTATTTTCGATATAGACTTCTACCCAAGCGTGACTGGCAAGGTGGCTACTATTCGGCACAAATAAATACCCAGAAATATAACGTGCAGGAATACCCAAATAGCGACACATTGCGATCATGACATGGCTATGATCCTGACATACCCCTTGCTTATGATGAAAAGCATCAATCGCTGAAGTATGTACCGATGTTTGATTCGATACATAGGGAATATGCGCCAATATCGCTTCAGCCAAACGAATCAGATTGGCACGATTGATACGAGGGACATAGCAATCGGCAAAACTTTTCATGTGAATATCGTACTGCGTACTCGGCGTTGGCTGTAAAAACAATTTCGGGTTTAAATCATCCGCATTTGAATCATTTGAACTCAAATTCATCTCTACGATGCCCTGCGCCATAATGGTCATTTGCAGATAAGGTTCGCGCTGCGTTGTGGTCAACCACACATTACCAAAAGTATCCAATTGCATATCACGCTGCCCCGGCACACTCACATCCCAATTTTGCACCTGTTGGTGTGCATTGGTGGACGGGGTCATTTTGATATATTGAATGCTTCTGTTTACCACATCAGTGTAAACATAATGGGTCTGATGGTTGATCATGAGCCTCATACAGCCACCTCAAACATATTTTGGATATGATCACTGAAATGGTAGAAGTTTTGGCTATTCGGCTGCTGTTTAAGTGCCAACCATGCCTCTTGCACGCTTTCCCATCCAAACTGAACCAAAGCCATGACAATATGTTCAATCTTCGCTAGGGTGTGTTGAATGTCCTGCTGCATGCGTAACTGGCGATCAAGCTGCTCTATGGCTTGTCCTAAACTAAAAAATAAAAATACATCTTCAGATTCGGACTCTAAAACATCTTGGCAATCTGTTACCACGTCACAGATATAACCTGGGTTATCACTCGCATTACGAATTAAACGGCTGAGTTCTGCATAACTTTTTGCTGAAAGTACACCCCTTAAGTCCTGAATATTACTTTGCGCATATTGAAATTGGCTGGAAAATGACGCCGGCTGCTCCGCATTTAAAACTAACTCATTCATTGAGTCGGCATCAAATGCTGGCAAACAAAAAGCATGTGCATAGTTCAATGCCGTATCAACATCTTGAAAAGGGAAAATACTGCATAAATATTGAGTACGTGCTAAATAACGCCCCAACCAAAAAATATGTTCTGCATTACTGTTTAATAAAATCATGTTTTGCTCCTTCACTGGAGTGCTATGAGCGTAAATCATCTACTACCCACGTATCTTTAATCCCGCCGCCTTGCGAAGAATTCACTACCAATGAACCTGCTTGCATCGCGACACGAGTTAAGCCACCCGGTACAATTTCAGTTCGATATGGAGAACTCAGTACAAATGGACGCAAATCGATATGGCGTTCCGAAACACCGGCCTCACTTAGGGTTGGGCTGACAGATAAATTTAAAGTCGGCTGTGCAATATATAGATGTGGTGCTGCGGCCACTTTATCTTTAAAGCTATTTAATTCTTGTAAAGAGGCTTGTGGACCGATCAGCATACCGTATCCACCTGAACCCTGTGCTTCTTTTACTACCAATTTTTCGATATTCGACAGCACATAGTCCAATTCGTTCTGCTCACGACATTGATAGGTCGGCACATTTTTCAGGATCGCTTGTTCGCCTAAGTAGAAATGAATCATTTTATCCACATAAGGATAAATCGATTTATCATCTGCTACGCCTGTTCCCGGTGCATTTGCAATGACCACATTATGTTGCATATACGCTGACATGAGCCCTGCTACGCCCAAAGTACTGTCAGGTTTGAAACATAATGGATCGAGGAAAGCATCATCCACACGACGATAAATTACATCAACCTGTTGTCGACCTTTGATGGTTTTCACATAAACCTTATCGTTTTCTACATAAAGGTCACGCGATGTCACTAAGGGTACATCCATCTCCCTTGCCAAAAAGGCATGTTCATAATACGCACTGTTAAAACGCCCTGGGGTTAAAACCACGATAAACGGGTTATCGACGTAGGCATTTTCTGCAAGAATTTCACGTAAAAGCTGCGGATACTGCTCAATCCCCATGATGTTGCTTTGCTGGCAAAGTTCAGGCATCAGTTTTTGACTGATCTTACGGCTTTCTAGCATATACGACACACCAGACGGTGTTCTAAGATTATCCTCAAGGACGTAAAATTCGCCTGATTGATCTCGGATGATATCAATGCCACTGATTTGGCTATAAATTTTACCTTTTAGCCCATGCATATACATTTGTGGCAAATAGGCTTCATGGGTTAAGACTTGCAGTTCAGGAATAATTCCTGCTTTTAAAATATCTTGTTGATGATAGACATCATGTAAAAACAGATTGAGTGCTTTCACGCGCTGTGCGCAACCTAGAGATAAATTATTCCATTCCTTTCGTGCAATCACACGCGGAATAAGATCATAAGGTATGGTGCGTTCAATGCCCTCATCTTCGCCATACACTGTAAAAGTAATGCCTTCATAGAGAAAATGTTGTTTTGCAACCTGATTTAGTTGCTTCAATTCATCAAGCGTATGCTGTGATAACCACTGCTCTATCCGTTGGCATGATTCTTTAGCTACCGTTTTGCTGTCGCGCATTTCATTAAAAAAATCCGAATTGAATTGATTAAACAGCGCATATCCTCGAGCAAGTGGTAAAGTTTTTAATGTAGAGACAGAAGTATTAACCAACTTTGCCTCATAACCCTCAATTCCATTTGAAGTTGTATTACGATTTTCTTTCAGCATAGCAACTCCATGTTTTTGTCATGTTTTGTAAATCAGATAAAGCAATATATATGCCATCAATACATATGCTGCTTCTCTTTGATTATTTACGCATCATTTTTGCAAAGTGGTACAGCATGTAACTGCTCAAGTTGTGTCAAATTGCGTTATTAAAATCATCTTAGTTTTTTTAGATGAAGACTTGCTTAACGCAGGAAGATTTCTTATTGTGTCCCACAGCATCATTTTATTCATTTAAGTCCAAGTTCAAGCACTAGATTATGTCTTCACAAGAAAAAGAAACGTCGAACAGCCTCTATCGTCAGTGGCAAATTCTTTCACGACTGTCCACAGGTAAGTGGATGGGTACCCGTGAATTACAAGAAATACTGAACCGTGAAGGCATTGATATCAGCCTACGCACCATTCAGCGTGACTTAAATCAAATTTCTCTACGTTTCCCAATTGAGAGCAGTAAAACAACGCCGCAAGGCTGGCGTTGGCGTTCTGATGCACCGATTCAAAGCCTGCCTCATATGACCAGCTCACAAGCGGTCACCTTTATGATGGTTGAGGAGCATCTAAAGCATTTGCTTCCGCCAAGCTTAATTGAAGAAATGAATCCTTGGTTTGACCTCGCACGTCGAAGTCTGTCGTCGCAAAATAATGTCCGTCAGTGGATTAACCGCGTGCGGATCGTGCCAGCTACTCAGCCATTGATTCCTCCTGTGGTTGAAAAAGTCGCACAGCAATCGATTTATGAAGGCTTACTACAAGACAAACAACTGGAATGTCTATATCAAGGTCGTGGACAACAAAGCGAAGAAAAGACCTATATTTTAAATCCACTGGCGTTGGTCCAAAAAGGTGCAATTATTTATTTGGTGTGCACACGTCATGACAAAACAGACATCCAAACCTTTGCTTTACATCGTTTTAAATCAGCTACAGTCTTAAATTCACGTGCATTACACCCTGTCGATTTTGATATTGATGCCTATATTGACTCTGGAGCGCTTGGCTTCCGTGTGGACTTCAATAAGCCGACTGAAATGATTCAGCTCAAATTAACCATGTCGGAATCAGAAGCAGTTTATTTTGAAGAAAGTCAGCTAAGTAAAGATCAAGTGATTCAAAAAACCGAAGATGGCTGGGTTGAAGTTAGTGCAACAGTACCATTTACCTCTCAGTTAACATGGTGGCTGCGTAGTTTTGGGAAAAAGATTCAGAAAATTGAACCTGAAGAAGTCGCTATAGTTGTACAACAACGCAATGATTAAACCGATCTAAGGTTTTCTACTATCTTAAATACTAACTAATGTTACGCACATAAAAGTAATTTCGCATTTTAAAAATGATTTTTAAGTCTATTCGACGGAGTCTTACATCTAGGGTTTAAATAAAGGAATTAGCCTTCGGCTGGAGGTACTTTTGTTTCGGCAAAAGTACCCAAAACCATTGTCATCCGCAAAACTCGTTCACTAACGTCTACTTATTCAAAGTATCGCAAAAACATTTTTAAATAAATGTAGTCCTGTCTCAAACACTTGCGGATGACCTTACCGCGTATCATTCTTTTATTTGAGGTGACAACTTCTAACGCATAATGAATATCTAGTACATTATTTATGCTTAGATTTTCCCTTAAAATATCAACACATAAAAAAGTCCCAACGCTGGGACTGGATAATTTCTTAGAATATTTTTGTAATTTTAGTCGTTTAGGTCAAAGGAACTACAGCATAAGTATCTGCTGAATACCTTATGCCGTAGCGCTAATTTCTCATGGCTATAATCAATTACTGACATAGGCAGGCTAGGTCGGCATTATTATAACGAATAGATTTCATAGTCATATTCAGCACCTCGTGTTTAGAAAGTAAAATCACTTTAACCTCCATTTTGTACACTGTGAAATAACAAGAACCGCGCTACTTTTCATAAATTTTCTTAAAGAACATTCCTGCTTTTCTTATCTGATTTGGATTTAAATGAAAAATTCATCCAACTTCAGTGCTGCTTTTTATAAATGCTACACTGAATCAACAAATTAAAGCTTGAGCATTGTGCATAAACTCGGCAAATTATGAGCAAATGAGCTGAATAAGATTTTTCAAAATATGGCCAGTCCAGCGCAAACTATTCGCCACAAGCTACTAAATACTTTTTTTTCTCGGCATTCCATTTGGTTTGCTTGTATTTTTATCTTCCTACTCATTTCGAGTTTTCATTTAGGTTATTCCCCTCGTTATATTCAATATTTTATTCCACAAACCTTATTGAATAGTATCTGGGTCATTACTGGGCTTTTGAGTTTATTGGGTTTGTATGACGTCATACAAAACAAACATTCGATCTTAAAAAATTACCCCATCATGGGGCACTTTCGTTTTCTATTTGAAGAATTTCGACCTGAAATTCGCCAATATTTTATTGAATCTGATCAAGATGCACTGCCCTTTTCTCGTATGCAACGTAGCTTGGTCTATCAACGTGCAAAAAACCAAAATGCAGATAAACCATTTGGTTCAATTGTTGATGTTTACCAAAATGATTACCGCTTTATCAATCACTCCTTGTCACCTTGCATTCCTGCCATTCCTGAAACATTCCGTATTAACATCGGCAATGAGCAATGTAAACAACCGTATAGCGCATCGATATTAAACATTTCTGCGATGAGCTTTGGTAGCTTAAGTGCCAATGCCATTCGTGCCTTAAACTTAGGCGCAAAAATGGGTAATTTCTACCATGACACTGGTGAAGGCAGTATTAGTCCTTATCACTTGGAAAATGGTGGCGACATTGTTTGGGAACTCGGTAGTGGTTACTTTGGCTGCCGTACGATTGATGGTCAATTCGACCCTGTACGTTTTGCTGAACAAGCCAAGCACCCTCAAGTCAAAATGATTGAGATCAAATTATCTCAAGGTGCAAAACCAGGCCATGGTGGCATTTTACCTAAAGACAAAATTTCCGAAGAGATTGCTCAAATCCGTGGTGTCAGCCGTGAACATGACTGTATCTCTCCATCTAGCCATCCTGCCTTTAGCACCCCTATTGAAATGATGCAATTTATTCAGCAATTGCGCGAACTGTCAGAAGGCAAACCTGTGGGTTTTAAACTGTGTATCGGGCAACCATGGCAATTTATGAGTATCGTAAAAGCTATGTTACATACAGGGATTACACCCGATTTTATCGTGGTAGATGGTTCTGAAGGTGGGACTGGCGCAGCACCGATTGAATTGATTGATAATATGGGTACACCCCTGCGTGAAGGCCTACTCTTTGTTAATAACACCCTGATTGGTGCAGGCTTACGTTCAAAAATTAAAGTCGGTGCCAGTGGTAAAATTATTAGTGCTTTTGATATTGCCAGTACCATGGCAATTGGTGCAGATTGGGTCAACTCAGCTCGTGGCTTTATGTTTGCAGTTGGGTGTATTCAAGCTCAAAGCTGTCATACCAACCAATGTCCAGTTGGCGTTGCGACACAAGACAAAGACCGTCAAAAAGCCATCCATGTTCCGACCAAAGCAGAACGTGTTTTTAATTTCCACAAAAATACCTTGCATGGCTTATCTGAACTTATTGCCTCAGCAGGTTTACAACATCCATCCGATATCCGTGCGCACCATCTAGCGCAGCGGATTAATAACCGTGAAATTAAAAACTATGCACAGCTACATTTTTGGTTAAAAGATGGGGAGTTACTCAGCTGTGAAAATAAAGATGAGGAAAACTTCTATTTCCGTATGTGGAATATGGCTCATCTAGAAAAGTTCTGATTCCTCCACCCAAAAAAAAGAGGCGACTACGCCTCTTTTTTTTCGTCTAGATCCATCACACTGATTAAGGTAAGCTGTGCTCAATCGTCAATTAGTAACTGATGTTACGCAGTAACACCAGAAGCGCAATTTGATTTAAATAAAAGTACGATACGCGGCAACGTCATCCGCAAGTGTTTGAGGCAGGACGACATCTAATCAAAAAAGTTTTTGCGATAGTTTAAATAAGTAGATGCTAGTGAACGAGTTTTGTCGGTGAGGTGCATTGCACCGCAAGATGGTTTCCTTGCGAAGCTTTGCTTCTCATTTTGCCTAATGAGAAACAATGTTTCGTAAGAGTACCTCCAGTCGAAGGCTAATCCTTTTATTTAATCTCTAGATGCAAGACTCCGTCGAATAAAATTAAAAAATCATTTTAAAAATGCGTAATTACTTTTACGTGCGTAACATCAGTTAGTAATAAGACTTACTGTTGGATTGAGCATGCAAGAATGCCGGGATCAAACCTGTTAATGCAGCACGAATATCGGCACGTTCATTAATCAGCTGATGTGAACCTTCTTCAAGCATGAGAAGCGTCTGTAAACGGAATTTACGACGTATAAACTCAATGTTATAACGCCAATCCACCGTCTGATCCTGTGCGCCTTGAGCTAACCACACTGGAATACGACATGCAGGTCGCTCTTCCATTTCCTGCATCCATTTTGACATGGCCAAAATCCAGTCCATCCCCATCATTCGAGGTTGTAGAGGATCTTTTAAACGTACAAAACGCAAAAACTCAGGGTTATGATTATTCCGTCTAAAATGACGTGGCACTTCACGTTTAATACGACGAATAATGCCTAATCCAACCGAGTTATGCCACCATGCCGTTTTTGCAGGGCGAATCAGCGGAGATAATAATAAAACTCGTTCGACATAAGGGTTTTTGCGATGTTCAGCAAAATCTAACAGATGATGCAGCCAAATCGCCCCACCCGTACTCTGCCCAATCCCTAACCACGGTGTCGGTAATTGAGCTGCATGTTTCACATAACGATATACCGCTTCCAAAACTTGTTGGTAATGATCAAAGTTTTGAATACTGGCTGGCGATCCATTACTTAGACCATGCCCCGGTAAATCATAGGTCAAAACACTAAAACCTTGATCTAAGAGCTCACGAATAATCGGCTGATATATTCCACTATGCTCTAAATAACCATGCAATAAAAATACAGTGCCTTTAATGACATCCGTTTCAGTTTTCAGTTTCGGTTGAAATACTTGTACATGTAATTTGAACAAAGACATTTCTACATAGCCTTGCCAATGTTCACAGTTCAAGGCATCTAAACCATAAAGTCGTCGATAAGACTGTATTTCAACACTAGGCTCAAAAGGTCGATTTAAATTTAAAGGTTCTAATAATTGTGGGGTTAATTCTCGACTTGGAACTGGAAGATCTAATTGTTTAAGAATCGAAGGATTAAGAAATGGGATATCTGACATTATGGGACCTCCCGACAGTCACTTGAGCCAAACCAAACGTCACGTAAGGTAGCTAATAATTCATAATTGGCACGACGACTATGATCATAATTTTTTTCACTTGGTCGCCATGTGGTTAATGTCGTTGGCATAGGTGCAACAACAGGAATGGTTTCAATACCATTTAATGCAAATAAACGCCGTGTTCGAGGCATATGATATTGGTCGGTGATTAAAATAACCGTCGGTGCGCCGCCTTTTTTCTGTAACAATAACGAACTAAAGCGTGAATTTTCGCAAGTATTCATACTCCGGTTTTCAAGCAATTTCGCATCGACATCATATTGCTTTAACCAAGCTTGCATATACGGTGCTTCCACACCACTCAGTACAATCGGTAACTTATGTGCGCGTTCGACATCGAGTGTTTTTTCCAGTCGAAGTCGTGTGTAGTCATTCACCACGATATCTTTATCATTTTTATCTAAAGTTAAGCCACCACCTAACACCACGATCGCATACGGATCTGCGGTTGGTTTCTTCAGGGTTTTATCTTTCATTTTGGCTAGATCAAGATAGGTTTCATCATCGATCGGTTCCGCTTCTGAAGCAGCTTGCTCAATTTCATGAGTTTTTAAGAACTCTGTATATTGCGTCATGAGTCCTTTATTTTCCGCACTATTGAGTTCGAGCAGCTCTTTCATTTTTTGAGCAGGATTTTCCGCCATTGCTTCAGAGGATGCCGCCTCGGATGCAGAAGGATTCAGCAAAGGAACTTTCGGCATGTCCTTTTGACTATCATTCTTTTCTTTTTCATGTTCTTCTTCAATGAGCTGCTGTAACGCCTTATAACGTGCTTGTATAAGGGTTAAATCTTGAGGCTCATCAGACTGTATGGCTTGCTCCATGAGTTTTAAATACGCTTGGCGCGCGATCCATAAGTCAGAACCCGGCTCATAGTTATCATCGTCACTCAAAGCACCGAGTTTTTGACTTTGCGCTGCAAGCTGATTGACTTCTACAGGAACGAAATAATTTAAACTTTTAACGATCAATTTAGAATAAAACGGCGTATAGATAAAAATCATTAGACAGCCCAAAAGTACAAATAGCACTGCGGCAATTTGTACTAAGCGAACCATCCAATGTGTTTTATGCATAAATCTAAAACCTAAGTGTTGTTATTGATCTGCGTGAGATCGAATCAAGCCATTTGTATCAAATAATACAGGCTCAGGATGTAGTTCAATATTAAATTTTTCAAAAACAGCATGTTGTACAGCTTTGTATGTTGTACGTACATCTTGCAGCGTGCCGTCTTGGTAATTGACCAATACCAAAGCTTGCTTATGGAACATACCCACTGAACCCACAGATTTCCCTTTCCAACCCGCTTGATCAATCAACCAGCCCGCTGCCAGTTTTACCGCATTATTCGGCTGCGGGTAATGGGGTAAATTTGGAAATTGCAGCGCAATTTGGTCAAAGACTTGCTGGCTAATCACGGGATTTTTAAAGAAACTTCCGACATTTGGAAATTCTTTGGGATCTGGCAGTTTGGTTTGACGGATATGAATGACTTGTTGTTGTAGGTTTTCTGCACTTAAGTCTTCGCCTACCGCCTGCTTTAAATCACCATAATTTAATTTTAAATCGGCATGTTTTAAAAGTTTAAACGTGACATGCGTAATAATAAAACGCTCTGGCTCATCTTTAAAAATACTATGGCGATATGAAAAATGACAATCGGCAGCGCTAATACTACTTTGCTGTTCTGTTACTCGGTCATAGACCTGCACAGATTCAATAAATTCACCCGCTTCAACACCATAAGCTCCAATATTTTGCACAGGTGAAGCACCGACTAAACCAGGTATCAATGCTAAATTTTGTAAGCCATAAAACTGGTGTGCCGTCGTCCATAGCACAAAGTCATGCCACACTTGCCCTGCACCCACTTTTAAAGTTTGGGTTGCGGCATCGTCTTGTACATATTCAATCCCTTGAATATCCATGTGCATCACTAAAGCATGAATTTGCTCAGGCAACAGCATATTACTACCCCCTGAAAGCACCAATACATTTAATTGCTCAGCTTTGGCAAAGTCGAGCGCTGCTTGGATATCTTCTACCGATTGAACACGTACATAATGAGATGCTACAGCATCGAGACTTAATGTATTAAATGGCTTAAGCTGAACCTGTGTTTGAATTTGCATTCTTAAACCTTAATTTTTTTGCTGTGCTTGTAACTGAGTTTTTAAATAATTGACCCAAGCCTGACTGCTAGATTCGCATTGATCTAATACATGTTCAAACCCTGCATCACCACCATAGTACGGATCTGGTACTTCTTGTTGCGGATATTGGTGATCATGTTGACTCATCAAAGACACTTGGGCACGTAGCTGACCCAATTGTTGCTGCGCTTTTTGCATGAGGTTTTGAATATTGTCTAAATTTTCGTAGTCCATGGCCAAGATCAAATCAAATTTAATAAAATCATGAACCGTTAACTGACGTGCGCGTAATGCAGATAAGTTATAGCCACGTAATTTTGCATGCTGTTGACTACGAAGATCAGGCGCTTTACCCGGATGATAATTGCTCGTACCCGCAGAATCGACGTGAATATTGAGTTGCGCTTCATCACAAAAATGTCTAAAAACCACTTCAGCCGTAGGTGAACGGCAAATATTTCCTAAACAAACACACAACACCTTATATGGCGTGCTGGATGACATAACAACCTCAAGACTACTTTTATTTCAAGCGTCTTATGTTAAGTTATTTACAGGATGAATCCTATATCAACACTCAAGAATAATGTTTATTTGGATATAAAAAATTAGGGATAAGCCAATGAGTCAATTTCAGTTTCAAACCGTCAGCAATATTATTTCAGGCTTAGGCTCTATTTCCCAACTGAGAGAGGTCCTAGACGACTTTCAAGCCAAACGTGTCATGCTTGTGACCGACCCCGGTATGTTGCAACAACAATTACATTTACCCATTTTGGATATTTTAGAAAGTATCCATCAAGATTATGTGATTTATTCCAGTATTCAAGCTGACCCTGCAGAACATATAGTTTTGGATGCAGTTCAATTTGCCAAGAATGAAAAAGTGGATTTGATTATTGGTTTTGGCGGTGGCAGTTCAATGGATGTGGCTAAAATTATTGCGATCTTGGCTCATCCTAAGCAAACACAACAGATCAGTGATTTATATGGTGTTGCTAATGCAAAACGACCACGCTTACCGCTCATTTTGATCCCGACAACGGCAGGGACCGGCTCTGAAGTCACACCAATCTCTATCGTCACTACAGGTGAAACCACCAAAACTGGTATCGTCTCCCCTGTACTGTATGCCGATGTCTGCATCCTCGATGCGAACTTTACATTAAATCTTCCCGCACATATTACCGCAGCGACAGGTATCGATGCCATGGTGCATGCCATTGAAGCCTATACATCAAAAATCAAAAAAAATCCGTATGCGGATATGCTCGCCAAACAAGCTTTGCGTTTATTAAATAAAAACTTAGCACTGGTTTTACAAGATGGACATAACCTCGAAGCGCGTCAGCACATGCTAGTCGGTTCAATGCTTGCAGGTCAGGCCTTTGCTAATGCTCCAGTTGCAGCGGTGCATGCACTCGCCTATCCACTCGGTGGACACTTTCATCTCTCGCATGGTCATACCAATGCACTGGTTCTCGCTGAAGTGTTAAAGTTTAATGCACCTCAGGCCAAGCAGCATTATGCAGAACTTATGAGTTGGCTAGACCCATACAGTACGGGCTGTACCGATGGTTTATGTGATTTATTTATTGATCATATGCAAAATCATTTAGATCAGAGCGGTTTGGTGCTAAAACTCAGCCAACTGAATGTGCCTGAAAATATGCTCGATCGTTTAGCAGAAGACGCATTATTACAAACACGACTATTACAAAATAATCCGCGAGAACTGCAGTTTGAAGATGCACGCCAGATTTACCAATCAATTTATGCCTAAAGTTCACTCATTTTTGAAATAAAGAAAATACCAACGATGAAACCTGAAACTAAACGCCGCCAAAACTATCGATTTTTATTTCCAATCCAAACGCGTTGGGCAGACAACGATATGTATGGCCACGTCAATAATGTCACCTATTACAGCTATTTTGATACCGCTGCAAATGCACTCTTGATTCAACATGCCGGTTTTGATTTGCAAAATACCCCGATCATCGGTTTAGTGGTCGATTCAGCCTGCAGTTTTTTACAAGAACTGTCCTATCCAGAAATCATTGAAGTTGGGGTTGCGATTGAAAAAATTGGTAATTCTTCACTGCGCTATGACTTGGCTATTTTTAAACAAGGACAAAATGAGGCTGCAGCCCAAGGACATTTCGTGCATGTGTTTGTTGACCGCCAAACACGAAAAAGCACCTCGATACCCGATGAAATGCGAGATGCTTTAACTCAGTTTTTACTTTAATTTTTATATCCAGCTTAAAACTTATTTGAGCTGGATATTTTGCAACTCACCATCAAAGCTTTTGAGTAAGTCTTTCACAACAGGCTCTGCATGTAATAACTCATTTGCACGTGCAAAGGCCTTTTCCTTGCGGACATGTTGTAAAGCATATGGTGTGGTTTCTTCGACATCTTCAAAGCTGATATGGAAACGACATTTTGACCATTGCGTATGAATCGCTTGTTCCAATACATGCTGTAATTGAGTCACTAAAGCTTCGTACCGCTTTGGAATATGGAAAGTCGATTCACCGTCAATCGTACCTCGCATAATGCCATGCTGCGCCAACTCTTGTACCGCAGGTGAAAGTTGACTATTTCGGAACCAATACTCCCACTTTTCGACCGTCCACTCACCTTCAAGGGTTTGAGGCTGTAAAGTCAAAATATCTTGTGGCATCAAGGTAGAGGATGAACCCGTTTGAACAGCATCCGAAGAAACGGAACTTTGCGTAACTTGTGGTGATGCTAGATCAAAACCATTGTCGCCTTGAGCACCCGAAACTGATTCATTCACCACATGTTGTGGTTCAACGGCATTTATCAAATGTGGCTGAGCTGTTTCAGGCTGTGTACTTGTTGGCTCTAAAGCTGTTGGTTCTAAAGGTGCAATATCTTCAAAATTTATAGCGCTCACATCAACTTCTTCAGTTTCAGTACTCGGCGTCGGATCTAAATCAAATAATGTATCTTCTGCCACGGCATCCATAACAAGCGTGTCATTTTGCTGTGTCGATACAGACTCAACCGGTGCAACCTCTTGCGTATCTAGAGTGCCATTTGCTGTAGATGCTGTAGAAGTTTGGCTTATTGCGTCTTCTTCAGGATCATCTAAAAAATCATCAGATGAAGGTTCGTCGGCTGCAGGTGCAGAAACATAGCCATCATCGTCATCATAATGTGAATCATCAAAATCATCGAAAGCTGGCGATGTGTCTACAGCGGGTACAGCTTCAGGCTGCTCAACAGTGGCAACCTGTGCAGCAGACTCAACAACGGTATTGGGTTGCTGCAAAGACTGTGTTTGAGTCGGCTGAACTGTTTCGGCCTGATTTTGAGCAAGCTGTGGCTGTGCGGCTGACTCTTGCTGTACGGCAGAGACCAACATTTCGTTTGGCTGTAATGGTCGGAATGCTAATAGACGCAGCACACACATCTCAAAACCTTGCTCTTGCGTGACTGCCAACTGCAAGTCTGCCCGACCTTTGCATGCGACTTGATAATACAACTGCAAATCTTGAGCTGAAATCAACTGCGACAATTGCATAATTTTTTGATTGATCTCAGCGCTATATTTCAACGCTAAGTCTGGCAAGTATTGTAATAATGCCAGTTCATGTAACGTTGAAATCAACTGATCTAATACCAGCGAAACATCCAACGCTTGTTGACGGAATTGCATGAGTAAAGCACTCACGCGTTCACGCTGATTTTGATGAATGGCTAAAATCAAATCATAAATGATCGTACGGTCAATTAGGCCCAACATGTCTTTAACATCTTGGTGCTGAATTGAACCCTGACCATAGGCAATCGCCTGATCAGTTAGTGACAATGCATCACGCAGTGAACCTTGAGCCGATTCAGCAATTTGCCAAATCGCATCTTGCTCCGCTTGAATTTGTTCTTTTTGTAAGATATCTGTCAAATGCGATGTGATTTCATCCACCGCTAAAGGACGCAAAGTAAATTGCAGACAACGTGAAATTACAGTAATCGGTAATTTTTGTGGATCTGTAGTAGCAAATAAGAACTTCACATGCTCTGGCGGTTCTTCTAGAGTCTTTAATAACGCATTAAATGAATGCGTAGAGAGCATATGCACTTCATCGATCAGATAAACCTTGAAGCGACCTTGGGTTGGTGCATAAGGAACGTTATCGAGTAGTTCTCGCGTATCTTCAACTTTGGTCCGTGATGCCGCATCGATTTCAATTAAATCAATAAAACGACCTTCATTTACTGCTTTACACGTTGGGCAGACTTCACACGGCGTTGAGGTTACACCTGTTTCACAGTTCAGACATTTTGCCAAAATACGGGCAATAGTGGTTTTACCCACACCTCGAGTACCTGTAAATAAATACGCATGATGTAACCGACCACGTTCTAAGGCACTGGTAAGTGCGCGTGACACATGGTTTTGTCCCACGAGTTCAATAAAATTTCGTGGACGGTATTTTCGTGCAAGTACTTGATACATGTATGCTCCTTTTTACAGGTGTAAGCATACTGTTTTTTTGTCTAATAGTGAAATAAATGGCAGAGTTTGGACAATAAAAATCCGATCTTGAGCTATCACAATGATCAGGCAAATTTAATATAAATTACGAATGCTTAAACTGCTTTATTTAAAAGGAAATCACTCTGCATTTGATAGCGTTTCGCCGTCTGGTCTTCCCGAATTTCAAGTAATTGCTGATCCAAATCAACATACAAAAGATTACGCGTTTGCACATTCATAAGTTCTAGCTGCTGCTTTGATTCATCTTTAAAACGAATTACACCTTTTAGCACTTCTACTTCGTTATGACCACTTAGACTTTCACGAGTAAGTGTATAGGTTTGGTCTTCATGTAGCTCAAGAGCCACAGCCATACCGGGACAATCTTCACAACGAGAAAGACAGCCCATACACGGCGTTGTACCTTTAAAATCACCCACCCATGCAGCTTGCTGTTTTTCGGCAGTAATCGCTTCTATCTCTTTTGCTTTCGTTGGAGTTGAATCCTGACAACCCAACATTGCCGACGTTGCGACTAAGGGAATCAAAACAACTTTTTTCATAGGGATATCACAGCAGTCTAAAACAGCGAGGGAAAATAGCATATTTTTCACATTTCCCCAATTTCTGTTCTATCCCGAAGTATCTTAAAGCCAGCCCTTGCGTCCTTTAAGTGCTTTGTCTGCACAGCGTAGCGTTTCTTGAGTTAAGCCCCATAAGCGATAATCGCCGGTAATTGAACCCGTCGCAAAGTTATGTGTATAAGCAAAACTTAAATCACGCTGCGGATCACACCAGGCCCCAGAACCATTAAAACCAATATGTCCAAAACCTTCACTAGATTTACCTAAAGTTAAAATTCGATGATATCCCAAACGCCAATTCATCGGTAAAGGCATAATACGATCACGTTTTTTATATTGAATTTTACTTAAAGATTCAAAAACTTGTGGTGTGATTAAGGTCTGTCCTCGCCACTGGCCATGATTGGCTAGCATTGCATAGATTTTCGCTAAACTATTAGCACTAAATACGCCTGTTGCTGCAGGAATGATGGCTTGTAAACCCTCATCACTAAAAAATGAAAACTTGCGCATTCCTTTTGGAATCATACCATCTTGAAAGTCTTGCAAATTTTGTCCCGAAAGTTGTAGGAGCTGATCAAAGATTGATGGTTTTCGTGTATCAGTCTTTTTTTTCGTTGTCTGCGCTTGGGTATTTTCTTGTGCAGATGTATCTACAGCACGTTCTACTTGTTTCTTTTTCGGAATCAAGCGAGCAACCTCACTAAGTTGATGCTCTGGTACGCCAAAAAATGCATGATCCAATGCCAAAGGCTCAACCAAATAGTGTTGCATTAGTTCAGCAAGCGGTCGACCTGTGGCCTTTTCAAGTACACCACCGACTTGCCAACCGAAGGTTAACGGTTGATATGCTGCATCAGTTGATGGCTCAAAACGTGGCTTAGCTTGTTCAATCACGTTGAGCATATGTGGCCAATCTGCCATTTCAGATGCCGTTTCAATGATATTACGGATATCGTATAAACCACTTTGGTGACTCAGCATGTGCCTTAATGTGATATCCGACTTGCCATTTTGAGCAAACTCCGGCCAATATGCTGCAACGGGAGTATCGTAATCTAGAAAGCCTTCGCTCACTAAGATATGTGCTAGCGTTGCAAGTACGCCTTTACCCGTGGAATAACAGACCGAGGGGGTATTGGACTTCCAAGCTTCTTCGGCTGATTTTTTACCGGTCCAAATATCCACAACTTTTTGACCTTTAAAATACACCACTAAGGCAGCTCCGCCTAAGTGGGTTCGAGCATCCTGCATCCGGCTAAATTGCACCGCCAAATCTTGAAACGCCTCGTCGACTGTACCTTGATAATTATTCTTCTGTGCAAATAGATATTCTTTGAGCGCCTGCATCATCATTCCTTTGAATATGAATCGCTTGAGATTAAAACAAAAAAGCCTAAACCGATATCGATTTAGGCTTAAGTCTTAAAGTGCCTTCACACTTCCCGCGACATGCGGTTTTTTGTTCTTACTATTTCGAATGGCAAACTCTGTATCTTTACCTGTTTGCGCAGTTAGGAACTCGACTTGAGAAGGCAAATACATCGGTAATTTAAACCATACATCTGCTTCATAGGCATCTGGCAAAGTTAAGCTCGACAAGGCTTTGGCTTTACTCCACATACCATGTGCAATGGCTTGTTTAAAACCAAACGCTTTTGCTGTTACAGCATGAATATGAATCAAGTTAAAGTCACCAGAAGTCAACGCATAACGGCGACCGGTATTTTCAGAAACATTCCATTCAGCTTGAACTTGCAACTCTGCTGGCTTTATTTCGGTAGATTTTGCCACAGCTTTGTTGTCGTTTTTTTGACGTGCTAAATACGTGGTTAATGATTCTACAACCACTTCATCGCCCACTTTTGCAGTAGTAATAAAGTCAAATTGCACACCTTTATCATGTGGCTGTAATTCACCGAATTTGCATGACAATGACAGTGTTTCATTCACACCAACTTTGCGATATTGCTTCACTTGGTTACGAATATGTACCAAACCTAAGATCGCAAATGGAAAAGCTTCCGTAGTCATCATATGCATTTGCAAACTTTGAGAAAGCACAGCCAAATAAATCGCTGGGATATAACCATTGTTTTTAAAGCCACACACTTCGTTATAAGCTTTTAAATGCTTTTGATCGACCTTAAATGAATCCACCACATATTCAACTTGCGGCAGAACTTTTTCACCTTTTGGCTTTTTAAAAATCAAGCCTTGAATCACTTTTGGATAGGCTAAATAAGGCTTTGGAAGTTGACTAAAATGGCGAGTATTCATACGAAACCTTTGGAAGTTTTTATTTCAATGTTTTAAAAGCCTCTTCGCTTGCGCCATATATGGCTCGAGGAGAAGGCTGGATGCGGCTTAGCCCCATTCCATTTATAGCAAATTTTTACCTCTCCCTAGCCCTCTCCTAAAAGGAGAGGGAATTTTAAGAGGAATGCTTTAAGCCCCTAACAAGCTTTGACCACACACACGTACCACGTTACCGTTCAAGCCAGTCGACGCAGTTGAAGCAAACATCGCAATCGTTTCAGCAACATCCACAGGTAAACCACCTTGACTCATCGAGTTCATACGACGACCTGCTTCACGGATTGCAAATGGAATCGCAGCAGTCATTTGCGTTTCAATGAAGCCCGGAGCAACAGCATTAATCGTTACACCATTTTTAAGTAACGGCGCTGTGAACTTCACAACACCAATAACACCTGCTTTAGATGCAGCATAGTTGGTTTGACCTAAGTTACCTGCGATACCTGAAATAGAAGATACGCACACAATACGACCATTTGCATTGAAGCCATCATTTTCAAGAAGGTAATCATTTACACGTTCAATCGCAGACAAGTTAATGTTAATCACCAAGTCCCAAAGCTCAGGCTTCATATTGGCCAAAGTTTTGTCACGGGTAATCCCTGCATTGTGCACGATGATATCCAAACCACCTTGAGCAGCTGCAGCAGCTTTGATTTTTTCACCTGCATCGCTTGCAGTAATATCAATCGCGAGCGTAGAACCGCCAATTTCACCTGCAACACGGTCAAGGTCTGCTTGCTGCTGTGGAACGTCCAAACAAATCACATGCGCACCATCACGTGACAATACATGTGCAATTGCTTCACCAATACCACGGCTTGCACCTGTTACAACAGCTGTTTTACCTGCAAGCGGCTTATTCCAATCAACATCTACCACATCTGCTTTAGATACACGAATCACTTGACCCGATACATAAGCTGAACGTGGTGAAATCACAAAACGTAATGCAGATTCTAAGTTTGCTTCAGCACCTTCGTCTACATAGACTAACTGTGCAGCAATCCCTTTCTTAAACTCTTTACCCACTGATTTTACAAAACCTTCTAATGCACGTTGTGCAATGGCTTGTTTCACAGTTTTCGCAGTCTCTGGTGTTGTACCAACAACGACAACGCGACCAGACGCCTGAATTTGACGTGCGATTGGGTTAAAAAATGCATATAAGGCATGCAGTTGTTCTGAGTTTTGAATACCTGAAGCATCAAATACCACAACTTTAAACTTAGACTCTTTATCGCCTTCGTTAAATGCGCTTAAGTTCAGACCTGATTTTGCCGCAGCTTGTTGTAATTCAGCATTATTACCTGCATAGCTATTAGCATGAATATTTGCCAAGACTTGTGCAATTGCACCAGACAATGTTGAAGCAGGCGCTGCACCGAATAAAACCGCACCTTTAACTACAGGTGTTGCAGACTCAAAACGCTCTAAAAAAGTCGGTGATGGTAAACCTAAATTTTTGATGACAAATTTACCAATAGGAGATTTTGCAAATGTTTGGTATTGATCAGTCATGTTTATTATCTCTCATACAGATTAATTTTTGATGGATCTGAAGATATCCCTTTAACTTCAAGATGATGTCAGATACTTATATTTCAATAGTTCCATCAGTTTCCATGGAATCATACTTGAGTTAAACCGCAGATGGCTTGACCTGAATGCTTTAGCGAATGTCATTTTAGTCAATTTACCCCTTTGGTGAATATGCTAATGTAGCCGTCAAGAAGATCATCAACATGCTTGGAAAAGCCTTATGAGCAAAACAACTCAAGAAAATCCAGCAGTCGAAAGTCCGACTACGGAAACTGTGTCAAATACATCAAAGAGTACGCCACGTACCGCTAAAAGTATGGGCACAGCAACCAAGTCTACAAGTGATGCCGCTAAAACGAGCCTTCCTCGTCGTGCATCTACACGTACTAAGACACCCGCTTCAACCCCTAAAACAGCTTCAAAATCAACAACTCAAACGTCTGTTCAACAGGATAATACCATGAGTCAAAACACAGTTCGCCGCGTTGCTATTATCGGTGGTAATCGTATTCCTTTCGCTCGTTCTAACGGCGCTTACTTCACTGCATCGAACAGCGATATGTTCACAGCTGCATTAAATGGTCTTGTTGAACGCTTCAACCTTCAAGGTCAACGCCTTGGTGAAGTTGTTGCTGGCGCTGTGTTAAAACATAGTCGTGACTTTAACATGACCCGTGAGTGTGTACTCAATACTGAACTTGCTCCTGAAACACCTGCTTACGATATTCAACAAGCATGTGGTACGGGTTTACAAGCTGCTTTCTTAGTTGCTAATAAAATTGCTTTGGGTCAAATCGAAGTGGGTGTTGCTGGTGGTGTAGATACAACCTCTGATGCACCGATCGCTTTTGGTGATGGTTTACGTAAAGCTTTACTTGAGTTGAACATTGCTAAAACGGGTAAAGACCGCCTAAAAGCATTAACTAAAATTAATGTTAAAGATTTGATGGATGCACCGAAGAACGGTGAACCACGTACAGGTCTTTCTATGGGTGACCATCAAGCAATTACGACACTTGAATGGGGTATCTCTCGTGAAGCGCAAGATGAACTTGCTGCATCTTCACATCAAAAAATGGCAGCAGCATATGATGAAGGTTTCTTCGATGACCTCATTACGCCATTCCTTGGTTTAGAGCGTGACAATAACTTACGTGCAGACTCATCAGTAGAAAAACTAGCGAAGTTAAAACCAGCATTTGGTAAAGGCGATGCGCGTACGATGACTGCGGGTAACTCGACTCCACTGACTGATGGTGCGTCATGTGTCCTTCTTGCGTCAGAAGAATGGGCAAAAGCAAACGGTCACGAAGTTCTTGCTTATTTAACTTTCCAAGAAACTGCGGCGGTTGACTTTGTAGAGAAGAAAGAAGGCTTGTTGATGGCGCCTGCGTATGCAGTGCCTCGTATGCTTGAACGTGCAGGCATTACACTACAAGACTTCGATTACTATGAAATTCATGAAGCGTTTGCATCTCAAGTATTGTCTACACTGAAAGCATGGGAAGATCCTAAATTCTGTAAAGAACGTTTAGGCTTAGATGCACCATTGGGTTCAATTGATCGTTCTAAATTGAACGTGAAAGGCTCATCACTTGCTGCAGGTCACCCATTTGCTGCAACTGGCGGTCGTATTATCGCAACTGCTGCAAAACTATTGAACCAAAAAGGTTCAGGCCGTGTACTTGTATCGATCTGTGCTGCGGGTGGTCAAGGCGTAACAGCAATTATTGAAAAATAATCCTTTATGTTTTAAAGCAAAAAACCGCTCTTGAGAGCGGTTTTTTTATTCTTTGATTCCGTAAATTTTTAGAAACGATAACCAACACCTAAATAAGTAATCAGCGGATCAATATCGATCTTGGTCGTTGCATGAATTAATTGTTCACCCGTCGTTTGGTTAATCACATCAATCTTGGTTTTGTTATTTAACTTCGCATAAGACACCGAAGCAACTGTAAACCAACTTGGGGTGAAGTCATAGGTAAATCCGAGTGTGACAATTGGAGCAATCGCATCATCCGCATCGACATCGACCACCATTTTTCCAGATGATTCTTTACCATCGAGTGCTGCACCTGCATTATTATCTTTAATGTTTTGAATCATATGCCCTGCAGCAATTAAGTCAGATTCAATGCCCCTTTATTGAGTTCAATATCATTAAAATAAGCATACATGATCCCTGCGCCCACATAAGGTCTAAACTTATTTACACCCGACTGACCAAATTGGTACTGTGCCTGAAATACCGGCGTCCAAGCTCTCGCACTCGCCGCTTTACCATAAGATGATAAATCCGTAATGGGTACTGCGTAATCTAGTGGCAAACCATCAGGGAATAATAAACCGCCTAGACCACCTGGCTCTGCTAGACCAGATAATGGCGCGGTAATCATACCCTTACCTTTAATATCTACCTCAGGTGGGATGCCGCCAATCACTTGCAAAGAAACATTATCATTAATATGGTAGTTAAATGTTAAACCTAATGTATCAACATCTTCTGCTTCAAGCCCCGTACCTTCAGCTGACCAATTATCTAGTCCATTGATCGTTGCGATCCCTGCAATCTCTGACTTGATATTGCCATCTTTATCTTTAATTAATCCTCCCAAAGGGCCATTCACAAGGTCGGTTAAAGTGTCCTTAAGATTCGCAGAATTACTCCCTTCATTATAAATTGCATTCGGATCAATCGCTTTTAGAAAACCTTCAGTACTAATTGTGCCTACTTCAGCCTGTGTGCCATTTGCTACCGCAGTATTAATATTAAATGGATTTGCCTTTCCTTGCGGCATCACATGCATCCAACCCGCAGATACAGAAAAACGTTTAAAGTTACCATCTGCAAATGTAAATTGTGTAAGCCCAAGTAAAACAACAGGTGTGACAATTTTTATCAATTTCATATGCTAACTCCTTGTCTTGCATATTTTTTTAATCAACTTATAAAAACATTCTTTGTTCTTATATTTAAAAGTTATGTAATTAGTATAATTTTCTATAGTTATATTATGTTTTTATATATTAGATCTCTTTCATAAATCAAAAAACGATCTTCTTTTTGGTTAATATTTGCACTCCGGATTTCTTAGCATTCGTGCATAATCTGCGGATGAAATACATCGATTCAAACAAGCTTTCTGATCCTC